>JAUIKB010000110.1 GCA_030430975.1 Polyangia bacterium | reverse complement strand
AGCAGACGCACCGGCGATTGAAGCACGGAAACCAAGCGCTTCGTGAAGATGACGCCGACGACGATTCCGGCGTGCAAAGCGCCTAGTCGCGAGTTCGAGAACCGGGACGGGCCCTATCCGGCAGGTACCGCGGCAACGGTCTGCTATAGGTTTGGGCGTGGTACCGAGCCGCGCCGCGAGCAGCCGACTGGTAGTCTGCTGTGGGTCACTCATCGTCGGACTTATGGCGTGTGACACCCGGTCCCAGTCGACCGGGAAGGTGCCGTTTCCACGCCAGGCCAAGTCACACGTCTGCCGCGCAGACAGTTGGACAGGCTACGCCCACGATGCTCGCCGAACGTCTACCTCGCGGGGCTGTTGTCACGCTCCGCTCACGCTGGCGTGGGCGTATACGCCCACGCCAAGACGCGGTCGCAGCGGCCAGGCCGAGCATGCGATTATTACGCGCGACGCCGTGTTCGTCACCGCGGCGCTCGGCGATTCACCCGCTGTGTATCGGCTCGATCACTCGGGACGTGAGCAGTGGGGATTCGATAGCCGCGTCGATATCTATCGCGGCCATTGGCCAACGTCCGCGCTCGGCGTGGTGTTTCAGAATGATGACGGGCTGTACCTGCTCGACGACTTGACCGGTCGACCCATCGAGCGGCGCGGCCTCGACAGCTGGGGTCAAACGCTGACGGACGGAAAGCGGTTCTACGCGACAAACACATGGCACATCGCCGGCCCGAAAGTGCGAGTGGCGGCGCTTGATCGTACCGGAGCGATGGACTGGTCCGCCCTTAATTTCGGCATCACGCGCGAAGATGTGATGGACGACCATGGCGCCCTAGCGCTGGCGAATGGACGGCTCTTTCATTCGGCGTCGTTTCGATACGCAAACTTGGACAGCACCGGACTGTATTCGTATCGCGCTCGGGATGGCCGGCGCAACTGGTTCCTGTCTACTAAGCCACGTACCCACATCAGCGTCGCATGGGGCTCAATATTCTCCGTAGAAACGCTGGCGGACCAAACCGTACTGACCGCACGACGGACCAGCACCGGGGCGATCCGGTGGCGAACCAACGCAGCGCCGCCGCTCTACACTCCGCCTGCACTTTCGGATCAGATGGTTTACCTGATCGACTCCGAAAAAACGCTGACGGCCTTTGCGGCCACCAATGGGACAGTGATGTGGCGCCGGTCGCTCAAGGCTCCCATCCGGCGGTTCGCCCTCGGCCCGCCTTGGACCACGCACATGGCCATCGCGCGAGGCAGCCGCACGATTCTGACCACCGAGGGCGATCAGCTCGTCGTTCGCTCGCTCGACACCGGACGTATCCAGAGCTCCGTACGAGCTGCGGCCGGCGCGAAACCGCACAGTCCGACCATCGGACGCGGCATGGCGGTGGTCGTGGCCGACGGCAAGGTCTACGGCTATCGCTGCTCCGCGCCGTGACCGCTCGTCAGCGGTTTGGCAGCTTCGCCGCGTGATTGGCGATCACGATGTCGTCCAGCACGACGTCGGTCATAGTCGAGTCGTGCGAGAAATAGGTGTACATCGTGAGTGTATCTGCAACTCCGGCCGGCGCGCACTTTGCGGTCGCCGCGGGCTCGCCCCGCGCTGTCGGCTGGGCCGCGTCACGTAACCACACCGAAGCGACGTCGGTCATCCAGTCGTAGCTAAACGTAAGGATGTACTCAACGCCGGTCTCGAAGAACACCGACGAAGACACTTCACCCGATACGCAGTGAACGGCTAACCGATCGACGCCGCCGAACAGAAACGCCCCGACGCCGAGCGGCTTCTCGCCGGCCTGCTTGGTCATCCACAGCAGGTCGAAGCCGTCCGCCCCAGTCGCGTCGAGTCGCATCGAGATCTCGACCCACAGCACGCGCTCCTCCGGGTCGATGCACCCCTCGCAGCCCAGCTCGCTCGATCCGACGAGCCGGGCGCTTCGTGAGCCGGCAATCGCGTCGGCGGTGTAGTCGCACTTCGCGCCCACCGCCGTCATCGGCGGCATCTGCTCCGCGCAGCTGCCGTCCAGCTCGAAGTCCTGTCGCCAGTACGCGCGAGGATTCGCCACGACCGCGTCTCCCGCGGCGTCAGACCCTGCGTCAGACCCTGCGTCAGACCCTGCGTCAGACCCTGCGTCAGACCCTGCGTCGTGCGTCGATTCAAGTTTCCGCTCGTCGCCGAAGCCAACCAGCGTCGTGCAGGCGCCGAGCACGAGAGAACCGCCAAAGACCAACACCGCAAATCGCACGGCGTTAGTGTAGCGTAGCCTGGGACGTAACCATCGCCGCGCTCCGGTGTAAGGCCTCCGCAGATCGAACGTTGTACTGGCGCGTCCAACCGATTCAGCATGACTCAGCCCTTCTTGCGCACGACCGCCCTCGCCGTTCTGCTGCCAATTTCGGCGTGCGGGGCAACTCAGCCGGCTCCATCCGGCCAGGTGTCCGGGGGCACCGCCTCGCCGGGCGCGTCCGACGCCAGCGGCCGGGAGGAGGTCAGCATCACGGTGTACAACCAGAACTTCGGCCTCGTGCGTGAGACGCGCCGAATTCGGACCGGCACCGGTCGGGTCGAGCTCGCTTTCACCGATGTGGCGGAGCATCTGCAGCCGCAAACCGTGCACATCATGCCCCTGGGCAACCCAACCGACCTCGAAGTACTTGAGCAGAACTACCGCTACGACATGTTGGGGCCGCGCACCCTGCTGGACAAATATGTCGGTAAGACGATCAAGGTCTATCGCTTCAACGAACTCACCGGCACCGACGAAGCCGTCGACGCGGAGATCGTGAGCTTCAACGAGAACCGGCCCGTGCTGAAGATCAACGGCGAGCTCACCTTCGACTATAACGGTCGCTTCGCCTTTCCCGACGTCCCCAAGGAGCTCATCGCCGAACCGACCCTCGTCTGGCTGCTAAACAGCCAGCGTCCAGAGCAACGCGTCGAGCTCACCTACCTGACCGGCAATCTCAACTGGCACGCTGACTACGTCATGGTCATCAACGGTGACGACACGCGCGGCGCGCTGAACGGCTGGGTGACCCTGAACAACCAGAGCGGGGCGGAGTTCGAAGACGCGCGGCTCAAGCTCGTCGCCGGTGACGTGCAGCGCGTGAGCGACGCGCAGGACACCACGGTCGTCACGGCGACCCTTAGGCATGCCGCACAGCAGAAGGCTGGGGGCTCGTTCAGCGAGGAAGGCTTCTTCGAGTATCACCTGTACACGCTGGAGCGACGGACAACGCTGCGCGACAAGGAGCAGAAACAGGTCTCCCTGCTCGAGGCGAGCGACACCAAGCTCAAGAAGCGGCTCATCTTCTACGGTGCGAAACACTATTACCGGGGTCGCTACGGCGACGTGGTGTCCAATCAGAAAGTCGGCGTGTATATCGACCTAAAAAACTCCAAGAAGAACGGCCTTGGAATGCCCCTGCCAAAGGGCACTGTGCGTGTTTACAAAGCCGACAAGAGCGGCGCGAAGCAGTTCATCGGCGAAGACTCCATCGATCACACGCCTCGCGATGAGGACATTCGCATCAAGATGGGCGATGCATTCGACGTGGTGGCGAGCCGAAAGCAGACGAAGTGGGAAAGCGTTGGAAGATGCGCCGTGGAAACCTCATGGGAGATCGAGATCCGCAACCACAAGGACACGAACGAACAGGTCCTCATCTCCGAGCCGATCTCCGGCGACTGGGAGATCCTGGGCCACAGCCACCTGTACAAGAAAGAAGACGCACACAACTTCACGTTTGACGTCGCCGTCCCCGCGAACGGTAAGAAAACCGTTACCTACGTCGTACGCTCAAGCTGGTGTTGATACCCAAGGACAAGCACATGCACGACCTCCTCAGTCATCGACACGTTCGCGTCCGCCGCCGCGGAGCCCCGTTCTTCCTCGCCGCCGCACTGGTTGCCGCCAGCGGCGCTGCCGACGTCCCGACCAAGAAGTCCGCGTCCGGCGATCGCGAGGACGTGTCGATCACCGTCTACAACCAGAATTTCGGCCTGGTGCGCGAGGTCCGCGAGATCGATATCGGCACGGGCGCACTGAATCTAGAGTTTCGAGATGTAGCGTCGCGGCTTCAGCCGCAAACCGTCCACATCAAATCGCTGTCGGGTGAAGGCAACTTCGAAGTGCTCGAACAGAACTACCGCTACGATCTGCTAACCCCCAGCAAACTGCTCGAGAAGTACGTCGGCAAGCAACTTCGCGTCTACCGTTACAACAAGACCACCGGAAAAGACGACCGCTTCGAAGCCAAAGTCCTCAGCGTTGCGGGCGGTTCGCCGGTCCTGCAGATCGACAACGAGATCACCTACGGCTTCAACGGACGATTTGCGTTTCCGTCACTCCCGACGAGCCTGATTCCAAAGCCCACCCTCGTCTGGTTGATCAACAGCAAGCGAGCGAAGCAAAAAGTCGAGGTGACGTACCTGACGCGCCAGATCAACTGGAGCGCTGACTACGTAATGGTCATCAATGCCCGCGACACGCGCGGCGCACTGAACGGGTGGGTGACGTTGAAAAACAACTCGGGCGCCACGTACACCAATGCCAAGCTGAAGTTGGTCGCCGGTGATGTACAACGCGTCGCAAGCGGCCGCTCCTGGCGTGACGGGGCCCCACCGCCCCCAGCGGCCCCGATGGGAGGCGAAGCGGGCTTCAAACAGGAGAGCCTGTTCGAATACCACCTCTACTCGCTGCAGCGCGCCACCACCGTCGCCGAAAAGGAGCAAAAGCAAGTCAATCTGCTGACGGCACCGAAAATCAAACTGAACAAGAAACTGATCTTCTTTGGCGCCCGCCACTACTACCGCGGCCGCTATGGCCAGGTGCAGAGCAACCAAAAAGTCGGCGTCTACTTGGACATCGTCAACTCCAAAGCCAACGGCCTCGGTATGCCTCTGCCCAAGGGCACCGTGCGCGTTTACAAGGCGGACAAGTCTGGCGCTAAGCAGTTCGTGGGCGAAGACAACATCGACCACACGCCTCGAGACGAAAAGGTCCGCATCAAGATGGGCAATGCGTTCGACGTCGTCGGCAGCCGCAAACAGATGTCGTGGAAAAAATTCGGATCGTGTACGTACGAGAGCACCTGGGAAGTCGAGGTCCGCAACCACAAAGACGAAACCGCCACCGTCGAGCTGTTCGAACCGGTCGGCGGCGATTGGAAGATCATGCAGAGCAGCCAGAAGCACAAGAAGCTCGACGCCCACACGTTCACGTTCACGGTGAAGGTGCCCAAAAACGGCAAGAAGAAGGTCACCTACCGCGTCCGTACCCGCTGGTGCTGAACATCGGGACAATTGAACTTCTTACAGCACCTGCGCGCTGAACATCGGGATGAACATCGGGGACAATTGGCTAGTTGTTCGCCTCGCCGTCGCCGACATCCTGGTGAACGCATTTTGATGCGCTTCTGTTCACCGCTATCGGATCGGACGAGAGCGTCAGAACTGGGCGCGCGCGGTGATGCTCAGCGAGTCCTGGACGATGGGCAGCTGCGTCAGCAGCTCAGGATCGTTGTAGCGAAGCGACACGGTTGCGCTCGCGGGCAGTCCGATTTCGGCCGCGAACATCGGGCGGACGCCGCCCTCGAGTCCGTAAAAGTACAGGTTGGGCAAGTTGACGAAACCGACCGTCGCGGAAACACCGAGTTCGTCTTCCAGCTCTGCCAGTCCTTGATTGGCTCGTTTGCGAAAATCGGCCGTGTGGGCGCTCAGCAATCCCTGGAACAGACTCGGCTTCGGCGTGATGGCTACCGCTCCTAACAGATCCACGTACCGCCCAATATCGGTTTGTCCCACATGTGCCGTCAGCAGATCCAACGCAGTCCCGGCCGGATCATCGGTGACGACCGGCTGAGGAGAGACCCACTTCACGCGGCGCACGAACGCTGTCGTCTCCCCGATCGCGTCCTCGATGTCGTTCGGATCGCCGAACCCCAGGTCGCGCACGCCGGCGGCGAGGTAACCGAGCGAGCTAAAGTCCTGCCCAAGCGCCGCTTCCGCGAACGCCTTGATCGCCGGCACGCTGAGGTTGGAAAATACTCCTCGGGAAAAGACGAGCCCCGCATACAACACCGCCGGGCCGGCCTTTGCGAAACCGCCGATAACGCCGTCCATCGCGCCGAATTCCTCGCCGATTCCATCGGGGCCGAGCAGGCGCGTCGCCGACAAGGCGTAGGCCATGACCGGACTCATGACAGCCGCGTACGACGTGATCGCGCGGTTCTCGCCCTTGCCCACGACGATCGTCGTGCTCTGGCTAGCGGTGTAGAACAGCCCCAGCCCGTTGCCAAAGTACCCGAGGATCGAAATATTGGAAGCGTACATATCGACTTGGCTGAGCGAGAGGCCGGTACGCTGGCAAGCCTCCTCTAGCGGAGCGTTGCAGCTAGTGAGCAGTTCATAGGCGGCAGGAATGTAGTTCCACTCGACGCCCATGCTGAGATGAACGTCGTCGTCATCCACATGGTCGGCCGCCCTGCGCGCATCTAAGTCGGAATTAATCCGCGGCAAAACAAATCGATTGAACGCGCTCACTGCGCCGAACATCTGCGAATGAGTTCGACTGCCCTGCTCGATCGTCGCATGGCGGGTTGTGCCAGGGTACGGATTGAATCCATCGGCGGCGATCGTCTGAGCTGAGGCGCCCAAGGCAACACTAAGCGTGGCGAATGTGACGGCTCCGGCGTGAACGATCCGCCAAGCCTCACTGTGCATCGGGTAGCTCCTGTTTGGCTGCGAGCGGATCGCCGTTCTGGCGGACGATCGCCGCGGCGCACCTGTCGTCGGCGTGCTGCAGCCACTGGTCATAGTCGCTCCCAAAGGCCGACGTCAGGTCGCAGGAGAGTTGCCGCACAGCGACCGCGCATTCCAGACCGCCGGAGAGCGCACTGCTGTCGGCGTCCTCCGGGATGGCGCATGCATAGCGCGCCGCGAAGTCTTCGTAAGCGGCGTTCGCGGCCTCGGAATCGTCGGTGCAAAACAGCGTGTGATTCGAGATCGAAAACGCGATCTCAGAGCAGACGTCCTGCGCCTCCACCTCGCGGCGGGCACAGCCCCAGGCCAGCGACCACACGCTCGCCCAGATGGCTAAGCCGGACACCCATCGGCGTCTGTGAGTTCGTCGTGCGCCGCTCAGACCGCCCTCATTCCGATCCCCAATTATTCCAAACCGCCGCCGTTACCGCTAGTCTATTCAAAGGTGGCGCGAGGATTCGATGACGGTGAACAGCTAGCGCGCCGACGCGCCTGGCGGGCACTGCTCATCGTGACGCTGGGCTGCTTACTGGCGACGACTGAAGCATGCGGAAAACGCGTCGAGGGCATCGGTCGGCCGACGCCCGGCGGGGGTGCGGTTGGCGGCGTCGGTGTTGGTGCCTCGGGCGGTAGCGACGGCGGAGGTAGCGGCGGCGTGGGCGCGACGACGGGCGGCGGCGGCAGCGGCGGCGGAACAGCTGGCTCGGCCGGCGGCGGGACGGGTGGCAATACGGCCAGCTGTGATGTGGCCAACGACTACGACGCGCAGAATCCGCCACCGACCGCCTGGTACCGGTTTGAGAACGCGTCGGGTCCGGTCGTCGACGAGGCCGGCACCTTCGATGGCGTCATCGACGGCAACCTGTCACGTGACGCGGTCGGTCGCTGCGGTGGCTCCGCGACCTTCAACGGCGGCCGGGTGATCGTGCCGAGCGACCCGTCGCTGAATCCAGGCGCTGGCGCCGGCGGCGGCACGACCATTGAGGCGTGGGTCAATCCGACGATCGGCGGCAACGCCACGATCGCCGCGCGCGGCACCGGCAACAACGACGACAACGTCATCGTCGGAATGACGGACTGCGGCGCGATCCAGGTTATCTTTTCGCGCGCAGGCGCCTCCTCGACCAGCTTGCTCAGCGGGTGCGCGCAGCTGACGACGCAGGAGTGGCACCACGTCGCCGTGGTGCACGATGGCGCTAGCTTGACGATCTATGTCGACGGTGTGCCGGCGAAGCAAGCTGCCGGCAGCGACTTGGGGCCGGTCGATGCGCCGCTCGTCCTGGGCGGCCGCGAGAGTGGTGTGTTTCCGTACGTCGGGCGATTGGATGAGGTGAAGTGGTGGAACACGGCGCGTTCCGCCGCCGAGGTCTGCCGCGACGCGGGCGGAACGTTCAGCGGAACCTGCGCGCTGTAGTGTGATTGGTGAGCCGTCAGAGGTCTTCGCGCTAGTCGATCGCTCCGGCGGGCGACGACGCTTGCCACGCCTCGCCAAACAACGCGCGCTCGGTCGCCTGGTGTGGGTCCGCCGTGATGCCCGCCACTCCTTGACTGCACACGCTGGCCTCCGGGCGTCCGGCTCGAGGATGCGGCACGCACACGCTCTGCGAACCGCCGGTGTGGGGCTGGAGTGTCAAGCACTGCTGGTCGAGGTTCGCCTCGCCGGGCGTGACGCTTAGATCGCCAGTGCCAGCGACGGGTAAGGGATCGCCTCCGACGGTGACGTTTTCGGCGGCGTAGGTCGTGCCCAGCAGGTCGAAGCGCGTCTTGTTTGCCGCCACCGTTAGGTTGCATGCCAGCGATACGTCAGTCGCGTCCACCGCCCGGAAGTGTTCAAGCGAGTCCGAGACCGTGTTGTGAAATACCGTGACGCGGCTTGCCAGCATAGTCATGGCCCGAACGCGCATGCTGACGAACGCATTCGAGACAACCCAGATATCGGACGCTTCACTGTTCAGGGCGATGCCGTGCTCCGAGTCGAAGAACAGATTGCGCGCCACCACCGCGTAGCGGGAGCGCTCTGTGATGTGGATCCCAAGCGCATTGCCATTGGATCCGGTTGAAGAGCACGCGGTGTCGTTGATCCGAAAGCCCCACATTCGATTATCCTCGAGGCGCAACCAGCGCTCAGCACCAACATTATCCATAGAGGAACCTTCGTAGAGGACGGCCTTGATGTCGACCGCGTTCTCGCCACACGAGCAGTCGCCGGTGGGGCTCAGATTCCCCGAGCAGTCGGTGTACATGCTGGGAGTGTTGAACATGTCGTTGTCGGCGATCCACGTCCCCTCAGCGCCGTCCGGCGAGACTTGCACGGAGTCACCCGCGCAATCGTAAATCTCGTTCGACACGATGCGAGTACCGGTGGCTCCTCGAACCAAAATGCAGTGCACATCGCTGCCCGGCGCGCGGGCAGTGTCCCGCAGAACGCTCCTTTGAATCGTCACTTCGCGAACATCGCCGGCCGTACCCTGCACGTCGATCTGTCCGGCGCCGCTACCACCGCCCTCGATCCGAACGGCATCGATGACGACGTTTCGCGATCCGCTGTTCACCTTCACGAGCGTGCCGACGTCGGGCCGCGTGAAACCCAATCCGTGAACGGTGATGTCGCGCGCCCCTTCGATGCGAAGCCCCCGCAGCACAGGTGCCTCCGAGAGACTCGGCGCGTAGTCGACGCGCTGCACGCTGCGTACCACGCGCGGCGTGCCGTCGTTTTGCCGCATCCGAACGACCTGGTCCCCGTAGTCGCCCGGGGCGAGGCAGAACGTCTCCACGTCATCGCGAGCGAGGGCGCTCAGATCGTCTCCCGGGTTCAGCATCAGGACGCCGGGACCGGACTGGCACACCTCATCTAGCGCCAGAGCACGCAGTGCCGGATGGCTCGTCACGGGCGCGCCACTGTCGTCGCCGGCATCCAGTCCGGCGTCGCCCGCATCCAGCCGGGCGTCGCCGGCCGCATCCAGCCGGGCGTCACCTCCGCCATCGTTCGCATCGCCGTCGACTTGCGCGTCTGCGGCGTTGCCGCCGTCAACGTCGGCGCTCGAGTCTTGAACGCCAGCATCGGCGGACGTGTTGTCCGCAGCAGTGGACGACGAGTCGCAAGCTGCGAAGCCGAGGACGGCGAGCGCGAGCGTCGCGTGCCGGAGGGATGTTGAGTACGGCATAGAACTCTCCCGCCAAAGCAAGCGGTGTGCCCACATCATACTCGGCGATTCACCCGACCGGATACGTCGAGGCGAGATTTCCCAGTTCCCTCCGAGAACCCACAATTCCTGTCATATGGGGATCTCGACCCCAAACTGGGGCCGGACCTCAGCTCAACATCGCTTCCGACATCCCCCAAAGCTTCTCCGCTTTCCCGTCATCACAAATCCACGGCCGAGCATGATGCCACCGTGCGCTCTTCTCGTCGCCGAGCACCGCCACGTCACAGTCCTCGCAATACACCCCGCCGATCCCGTCCAACTGCGAACTCAGCGCGCACCACAGCGCCGTCGCTCCACCCGCCTCCGGGCTCTTGAACATCTTCGCCACCTTCTCCGGAATCGTACCGTCAGCGTTCTTCCAGCCCATCGCGACCTGCTCTTCGTCCGGTAGGTGGCGCTGCAGCGGCGTGAAGATACCGCCG
>JAUIKB010000109.1 GCA_030430975.1 Polyangia bacterium | reverse complement strand
TCGCGGTGTGGCTCAGCGGGGCGGGAGCGGACGAACTCGCGGTTCGGCTCGCGTGCGTCAACGCCGAGTGGACTCGTGTTTCGCAGCTGCTGCGAGCCGGCGCTGCGTTGCCGGACGCGACGAGTGTCGAGCAGCGCGCCGCGGCCATCATGGCGGCGGGACGGGGGCGCGTCTCCCAGCTGCAGAGCCAATCCATCGCACAGGCCCTCGACCGGCTGAGGGCGATCAAGCGTGCGGCGGCCGCTACGTTTGAACAGCGGCTACAGGCGCTGATGGGCGTTGTAGTCGCCGGCGCGCAGGTGACGACCCGTCCCATCACGGTCGACGTGAGCGCGCTGGCTCGCGCCACGTTGAGCGGCGATCCGTCGGCGGCGTTGCCGGCCGTTCGGCGGATGGTCGGCGCGCTGGGGTCGGCGGATCTGTTCGACGCCGTCGAGTTGAGCGTGCGTTTGGCGATGGCTCGGAATCGAGCCGAGGCCGAACGCATCCTGCGCGGGTTGGTGCTGGGTCCTTGGAGCGAGCCGTTCTTGTTCGATATCAACGTGGCCGTGCCCCAGCTCGATCGCGACGACTTCGAGCTGGTCGGTGATCTGATGCTGGGGTATCAAGCGAGCCACTGGGGGGTGACGATCCGCGGAGCCGCGTTGCAGTACGACTTCGTCGACAGCCGCACGCTAGCGGACACGACGAAGCTCGGTGGCGCGCTGGGCGGCTTTTGGGTGTCGAGTCCCGACGATGCGGTGCGCTTCGAGATACGCGGTTCGGGCAAGCTCGATCTGTACGACACCACGCGAATCGATGTAAGCGGCGGTTCGGCGCCGCTGCTTGCCGACGAGACATCGCTGATGGGTCGCGGTGCTTTGCTGGCGGCGCTACGTGTGGAGCCGAGCGCTCGCGCTGCCTTCGGTATTTGGCTGGGGGGCGGCGTTCAGGTGGAGGAGTATTCGACGTTGGCGGTTGGGTCGAACGCTAGCGCGGATATCGGCCTCAACGACACGACCGAGGCGACTCTTCTGCTCGAGGCGAGACTGCGCGCGCAGTTCGCGGTCGTACAGGATGCGTTGAGCTTGCGGTTTCGCAGTGACCTGCTCAGGTATTCGATCACCCGCGACTCGTTGGCGACGACGTTGGCCGCCGGGGGTGAGCTGCAGAGCGCGGGTATCGCCGAGAGTTCGATACAGTTTGAGTCTTCCAATCGCTTGTTCTTGGATCTGGACTTGGCGCGCTTTGCCGGCTTCGTTCCGGCGCTGGAGGTGGGCGCCGACTACCTAGCGCGGAGCAGCGACACGCAGAGCGTGGATACCCTTGTGCCGGTGTTCGGCGCGGGCATTCGTCGCAGCGCTTTTTAGCGCCTTTTCGCCGGCTGTGGTCGACGGGTGGGAGTTCGACTATCGTTCAATTGATGAAGACACCGCGGGTGGCTGGTTGAAGCGACAGCTGTTGATGATCGGTGGTTGCGTGACCGCCCTGCTGGTTTGGTCGCCGGCGCACGCGCAGTGAACTGGCTGAACGAGCCCGAACCTTCCGGTCGGAGGGTCAGCAGTCGACCTACAACTCGGAGCGTCCGCCGCTCTGCCCGAGGACGTGACGCAGCTGGCGTTGAGCTTCAGCTACGCGCGCTTTGATCGGGAGTTCGCAGGGACTAGCGAGGCGAGTGATTCCGATACGCCGGTCCTCGAATCGAACCTGACGACGCTCGGGCTGAATCACTTTTTCGGTGACGGGTGGAGCGGTTCGCTCCAGCTACCCGTCGGGTCCGTGAAGCTCGAGAGCGCTGACCAAGATGCGACGGCGACGCGCCGCCTGTCGGGGCTCGGCGATATCAGCGTTGCGGCGCGCTATGACTTCGCTGGTCTATGGGGCGCCGGTGGCTACAGTCCGAGTCTCACGCTGCAGGTCGAGCTGGGCCTACCCAGTGGTCGGGTGGCGCGGATCGGTCGCGCCACCGACACGGTGCCGCCCAGCGTCTTGAGCGTGGGCTCGGGAGCTTACAGCGCCCGTGGTGAACTCCGCCTGACGCAATTTGTGCACCGCTACGTCGGCTTCGTTGCGACGGTCGGCGCCCGCGAGCCGCTCGGCTCGACCACCGACGGGATCCGTTTCGGGACGCTCGGAAGAGGCGCGCTAGAGGCGATCGTTCGTCCGACCGAAGTGTTGCTGCTGCGCGCCGGAGTCGATCATTACCTGCGGCGCAGTGCGGACAGTGATGAGAACGGTCGTTTGGTGAATTCCGGGGGAAGCGTCACGGCGCTCACGGCGTCGGCCGGGTTTCGCGTCAGTCCGATGTTTAGCTTCGGCGCGTTCGGCCGGCTCCCGGTTGCCATCGATGTGCGCGGCCGTCAGCTGGTGGAGTCGTTCAGCGCCGGGGCGGCGTTGAGCTTCACGTTTGGCGCGCCGGATGAACACGACCACGATCACGGAGACGATCATGACCACGATCACCACGACGGTGATGACCACGGGCACGGTGATAACGACGAGCCGCACGAGCACGTGGGTGGCGAAGCGGAGGACACGCCGCCGCCTGGTGACGTTCAGGACGCAGCGACGGGCGGGTCGACCTTTGAGCTGAAGCAGCAGCTGGCTCCCGGACGCTTCACCGTGATCGACTTCTGGGCGGACTGGTGCGAGCCCTGCAAGGTGCTCAACAAGGATTTACGCAGACTCGCTTCCGAGCATGCTGACATTGCCATCCGGCGCGTTGAAGTTCCCGACTTCGACAGTCCAGTCGCCAAGCAACACCTGCGGGGCGTGACGGCATTGCCGGTGGTCTGGATCTTTGACGGACAAGGTCGCCGTATCCAAACGCTCAGCCCGGCGTCGCCTGCGAGCGTCGTCGACGAAGTCGAAAACCTGGTGGTCGAAGAGCACGCTCATTGAGTCACCAGTGACCTAGCGTCGCGGATCTAGCGAAAATCATGCGCCTTGGGGGTCCGATTTCCACTGTCTCGGATCCGTGGCAATTGCGTGAAAAAGGCGTAGTATCCCGCGCATGAGCGACTTCAGCCTCAGCCAGTACGGCCTCAATCCTGCATTTATCATTCGCAACGCGGCGCCGTCGCGCTTGTACGAGCACGGCCTTCGGCACGAGGAGGGAACGGCGATCGCCTCGTCCGGTGCGCTGATCGCCATGAGCGGCGAGAAGACGGGTCGGAGTCCGACCGACAAGCGCATCGTCGAGGAGGACGGCTCGAAGGACGACGTGTGGTGGGGACCCGTCAACATCAAGCTCGACGAGCAGGTGTTCCACATCAACCGAGAGCGCGCGATCGACTACCTGGCGACCCGCAAGCGCTTGTACGTGGTCGATGGCTATGCGGGATGGGATCCGGACTACCGCGTCAAGGTGCGGATCGTGTGCTCGCGTGCCTATCACGCGCTGTTCATGCACAACATGCTGATCCGTCCGACCGAGGCTGAACTCGCCGACTTCGGCGAGCCCGACTACGTGATCTTCAATGCGGGCGCGTTCCCAGCTAACCGGCACACGACCGGTATGACGAGCAAGACTTCGGTCGCGCTCCACTTCGGGCGGAAAGAGTTCGTTATCCTCGGCACGGAATACGCTGGTGAGATGAAGAAGGGCGTCTTCACGATCATGCATTATCTCATGCCGAAAAAGAACGTGCTATCGATGCACTGCTCGGCAAACGAGAGCCCCGCCGACGGCAGCACGGCGATCTTCTTCGGCCTCTCCGGTACAGGGAAGACAACGCTCAGCGCGGATCCGAAGCGACTGCTGATCGGTGACGACGAACACTGCTGGTCTGATAACGGCATCTTCAACATCGAGGGTGGCTGCTACGCGAAGGCGATCAATCTGTCTGCGGAGCAGGAGCCGGAGATCTACAATGCGATTCGCTACGGCTCCGTCCTCGAGAACGTCGTGTATGACCGCGCTCGGCGTGAGGTCGACTACACGGACACCTCGATCACTCAGAACACCCGCTGCAGCTATCCCATCGAGTACATTCCCAACGCCAAGATCCCGTGTGTTGGTCAGCACCCCGACAACGTCGTGCTGTTGACGTGTGACGCTTTCGGCGTGCTTCCCCCGGTCAGCAAGCTGACACCGGAGCAGGCGATGTACCACTTCATCAGCGGCTACACCGCTAAGGTGGCAGGTACGGAGATGGGAGTGACCGAGCCCGAGGCTACGTTCAGCGCCTGTTTCGGTGCCCCGTTCTTAGTGTGGCACCCGACGCGGTACGCCGAATTGCTTGCTGAGAAACTCAAGAAGCACAACGCTCAGACCTGGCTCGTCAACACTGGGTGGACCGGTGGCGCTTACGGTGTGGGAAAACGCATGAGCCTTCCTCACACACGTGCCATCATCGACGCGATTCACAACGGTGAACTCGCAAAGGCCGAAACCGTCGAGGATCCGATCTTCGGCGTTCAGGTGCCGAAGGCGCTGACCGGTGTCCCAAGCGATGCGCTCATCCCGAAGAACAGCTGGAGTGATAAGGCTAAGTTCGACGAGACGGCGAAGAAGCTAGCCAGTCTCTTCAAGCAGAACTTCGCGCAGTACGAGGACCAGGCTAGCGAGGCGATCCGCGGCGCCGGCCCGCGGATCTAGGAGCGAAGTCGAAAGGGCGCGAGCGCGTGTACCGCGTCGACCGGGAGCGCTTCAAGCGGGTAGCGGGCACCTGGCTCAAGCGGCTAGCATGCCGCCGCTGAGGCGCGCCTAGTCCGTTCCCTTGAGGTTGGCGACCGGGTACAGGCGGTGCCGAACCTCCGCGATGTTCTCGTCTTCGAGCACGCCAAGCACGTCATCCAGATTCTTGTAGACGTGCGCGCATTCGTCGAGCGGGGTGCGTTTGGTATTTGCGACAATGCCGCGTACCTTGACGCCGCCCAGGGTGCGCTCGACGTCCCGCATCTCAGCGTCGATCTGGTCGTGCCTTTTTGCCAGCTCGCGCTTGGCGCGCCCGCGCGCCATGTGGCGACCGCTGCCATGATTCACCGAGCAGCCGCTCTTGTAGGCACCTTCCTTTGCGAACAGAATGGCCGCGCCGTGGTACATGCTGCCGGGAATAAGGCAAGGGTGTCCGGTTTTTTCCCACACGGTACCGTCGAGCGTCGGGTGACCGGCGGGGAAAGCGCGTGTCGATCCTTTGCGGTGGACGAAGCCTTGCTTGGTCGTGCCGTCGGGGAGTACGAGCGTTTCCTTTTGCACGAGGTTGTGGCTGATCTCGTAGTAGACCTCGCCCTGCTTGTTGAACACTTCGGCGAGCGCCTCCTGGATACCCTGGACGATCAAGTGACGGTTGGCGACGGCGTAGTTGGCCGCGCTGTTGTGATGAGCCCAGTACTGTGCACCGAGCGGCTCATCGACGCGTAGCCACGAATCCTCGCGTCGGTTGCGAGGCAGGCCGCGTAGTTTGGCACCTTCGTAGAAGAAGTGGTTGGCGGTTTGCCAGCCGTAGCCGCGCGACCCGCAGTGGATCATCACCCAGACTTCGCCGGACTTCTCATCGACCTGCATCTCGATGAAATGATTGCCCCCGCCGACGGAGCCGAGCTGAGGCCCGGCCTTGTTGTAGGCGCGTTCGATGATGCCGAAGTCCGAATCTTCCGGAACCTCGATGTATTGGCGCTCACAGAGGTCAGCGTTGACGCCGATCGCCTTGGCGCCCTTGCGTAGGATCTCGCCGAGCTTTTTGGGCTTGATGCGCGGCGCGAGCTTGGGGCGACGCGAGCCGACGCCGGTAGCGATGCGCTTTTCGACTTCGTCGACCCAGCGCTTGCGGACGTCCCAGTCGACGATGTCTTCGGCGGTCATTTCGGGGACGCGCATGTACAGCACGCCGCACGAGATGTCGTATCCGGAGCCGGCCTGGATCACGGTGTCTTCCGTGACGACGACGCTGCCGACGGGGACGCCGTAGCCGAAGTGAGCATCGGGCATCAGGTACGCGCCGATCACGCCGGGATAGCTCGCGGCGTTCTTGATTTGTGACCACAGACCTTCTTCGGAGCTGGCGTACAGGTCTTCGGAAAGGAACGCGTGCGCTTCGACCCGCATGTCGCCAAGTTTTGGGAGCACGTAGTGATTGGCGGAGACTTGCTGGGCGGCGTACTTCAGGGACATGGCGACTCTCGATTCTAACTGGCCTTCGCCAGGTGCGATTCTAGCTGGCCTTCGCCAGATGTTTCACAAAACGACGACGCCCCGACACGTGTCGGGGCGTCGCAGCGCGGCTACTCTGCGGCGTGGGGTTCGGGCGTGGTGCTCAGGTCGGAACCGAGCTTGACGACGAACTTGCCGCCGGCTTGCGCCATCTCGGTGAGCGCGCGCAGCTCCGCCAGCTTGAGCAGTTCGGGCTGACGCCGGACAGCCTCGGCCTCTTCGCGCGATAGCGTCAGACGCTGCTTGATCCGACCGAGCTCCGCGGCGGACTTCAGCTGCTCACGCGTGACCTCGGCCTGTGCCTGCAGCTGAGCCGTCTCCGCCTGCGACGCGGCCTGGATCTTCGCCGCCTCGGCGTTCTTGCGCGCCTGCAGCAGGCTTGCTTCGGCACGACGCTCAGTCTCTAGAACCTGGTTCATGATCTGACGCAGGTTGCCCGGGAAGACGAGGTCCTTGACGTCGGCACGCAGGATCTCGACGCCGTAGCCCTGAGCCGATGCACGCACGTCCGTACGCACGGCGTCGGAGACTTCGTTGCGGTCGCTCAGGATCGCGTCCAGCTTGCGGGTTGCTAGGAAGCGACGCGCGGCCAGCTGTACATCTTCGTAGATGCGCTCGGCGTAGGCCGTGACGTTGTGAAGAGCGGCGACTGGGTCAACGACCTTGAAGTAGATCAGCAGCGATACTCGAATAGCGACCTTGTCTGCCGTCAGGATCTCTTGACCCTTCAGAGTGAGCGACTGCTCGCGGACGTCGATCATCTTAACGCACCGCTCTTTGCGATCGAACCAGCCGACGTGGAAGTCGTGGCGACCTGGTTGTAGTACCTCTTGGAAAACGCCGTCGATGTAGAGGAGCGCGACGGATGATTGGGGAACGATGACGTGGTTCATGGCATGCCTTCTTTCGTTAAGGCCAAGGAAGCTGGTGGTTCAGCGCGTAGAAGCTCCTTGATACAAAGCCCTACGGTAAAAGGTGGACGCTACATTTTTGGCGATGTATCGGACCGACTAGGGTGGACATCGTGTTCAGATCTCGTGGAAGAAGATCGACGCCCCTGCAAGCGACGGCCAAACGGCGCCCAGAAGGCTCTCAGAATCCTTGCGCGATGCTGAGGGCTACGAGTTCAGTGGAACTCGAGTTTGTATTGAGTCGTAGTGAGTGAACAGCGAGAACCCGGGTGGCGACAAGGTGAAGGCAAAGTGTGTTAGCCGATGTAAATGCGGTCGCATTCGACACTCAGGTTCTCTCCTCGTGCTGCGCCTCGCGCAGCGTTTGGGTGGTCTTCGAAATCGGTCGTCCTCAACGACGGCGCTCGTCGTGAGTAAGAAATCTGAAACGGTATGCGTGCCGCAGGGAGCCTGCGACCGAGGACACGAACTAGTAATCTGGGCCGGGAGGCTCGCCGTTTACGGCTACGCAGCGTCGGCTCACTGGCGCTCCGCGCCGGGCTAACCGGTGGCCGGATGCGAAGGCCGCAGCGAGCCGCCGCGGCGTAGCCGCCAACGGCGAGCCCTAGAGCTACCGCGAGGGCGAGGCAGCAGCGCCCGCACATCGGTGGTGAAGACTAGTGCAGCAACAAGGAGTGTCATGGTCATTTTGCGAAGATGTAGTCATGACTGCATTTGCTGCGTGAATGGAGTGACGACGAGAGGTATCGGGTCATCTCGGCCGGTGATCCCCGACGCGGGAGAGCCGAGCGCATTCGTCGCGAAGATCATTTAGGTCAAGTGACGTGACGAGGTGTTCGGGTGACGTAGCCGGTTCCGGCCGCCTACGGCCGGCCCTTAGTATTGTAGTCACGCGGGCATTCGCATCACTTCCCCTGTGAGGATTAAAGTGGCAACGAGGGACGACCGTGATGTTTTACTAGGTCAGTTAACAGCTGATTGTAATCACGCTCAGCATTTGCCACAGAGCTTGTGTCCGCGCGCCGCTACGCGGCGCGCGGTACCCTTATTCGGAGTAGGCTGCGACGATCTCGATCTTGCCGATGATCGCTTGGTTGACATCTTTGAGATCTGAGCTCGGGATCCAGTACTCTTGGTGCTTCTTGGAACCGACCGTGCGCAGCGGGTAACGCTGCAAGACCGACTTCGGGACCTCAAAGCGAGTGACGTAGCCTGCGCCTGACGCCGGGACGTTCCAGTCACGAGCGATCAGCTCAGCGTACTCGAAGGTCGACACCGGATAGAAGATTGGCTGTGCCATCAGGCGTGGCGGAAATTCCTTGAAACCACTCTTGGCGATCAGACCCAGCTCTCGCGGACCAACTGGACGGTATAGGGTTTGGGTTTGCATAACGAACCTCCCGGCTTGCGGGACGGTGGAAGAAGTGTGGCAACGAGGAGGGTAGAGACGTTTTCTCCCTCTCCAGAGCTTTAGTCGAGGTGCGCGAATGGAGCGCCCTCGCGGCGGAGAGGTAACGATTCGAACGTAAAGGACCATGTAGTCACTACTGCATTTGCCACGTATATTTATACTCGTGGATCCGCCGCGTGATGCTTAACGACTTGTGTGACTGTGCCTTTGCAGGTTCCCGAGGTTAAAGCCGGCGCCCAGACCGCTAAGTCTAGGCGCGCGGCGAACTACAGCTCGATCGCGTCGATGACGTCGACCCAGTGTCCTGGGCTCATGTCACCCGTTGCGAAGGCTCCGAGCAGCTGGAACACCTGGTCGGAGAATCCTCCGACGTTCAGGATGTCCTGGCGATCTGGCGCCTGGGTGTTGCCGTATGGCTGAAGGTCGATGCAGACCATCTTCGCCTTTGGGCTCTTCTTCTTGAAGATCTCCCACTGACGCATGGTCTCCGTCGACCGGCTCGCACGCCAACCGGTGCCCGTGTCGATCCACGACTCGTTGTCGGAGACGTAGACGACGAGGTCACCCTTCGCCTTCTGCTTGTTCAAGGCAGCGAGCGAAGCGCTCATGTTGGTTCCACCACCACCAATGCTCGAGAGCTTCTCGGCGTTGGTCATGATGCTGTCACGCGGGTTGAGGGTTACCGGCACCACGTCCTGCTCGAACGGGATGACGGTCGCGTGCGGGTTGCGACGCAGTACGGTTGCCGAGACGAGCGCGGCGACGTCGATGCAGCGCACCTTGGTCGTCGAGCCCTTACGGTAACCGGTCACGGGCGACCACATCGATCCGGACACGTCCGGGAAGATGTAGACCTTGCCTGGGACCTCAGGCACGTTGTGGGTCGCGATTTCCATCGCATCCTGCAGCGCGGCCTGGATCTTCGACGGAGCGCCGGAGGCCGCCTTGAAGGCCATCATCAGCTGGTACGGGAATACGCGAGCCTTCTGGATCGCCTTCTCGTCGCTGAGTCGGCTAGCGATGAGGTCGGTCATGCCCTCAACGTCGTACACGCCGTGGCGTGCGAACGTGTTGAGGTTCATGCGAGTCATCTGCCATCCGGCGTTGCGCGCGATGTCCGTCCACTCATCCCGACCGAGGTCGAGACTGGTGAGCATCTGGAACGGAACCTTCGGCACCGGGCCAGACTTGGACAGCTTGTATGCCTCGTAGTGCTGCACGAGCTCTGGGAGCTCCGCCATGTCGTACTTACGACCGAGCAGGTATCCGTAGAGCGCCGTGCGCGCCTTACCCTTCGGCTTCGGGTGGACCATCTTCACGATGTCCGCGAGCGACGGGTCCTGTCCGATGTTGCCCTTGAACAGCTGCTCGTCGCTTCTGGCGGCGAGCCACTCGAGGATCAAACGCTTCGGAGCGGTACCGAGGGACTTCCGTCCCACGACGCCCGACCGCATGATCTGGACGAAGTTTCGAAGCATCTTCGGGTTGTCGACGACGCGTGTGAAGACCGCCTTCATCTGCTCCGGACCGACTACGCTGAGTACGGCGACGAGCAGTGCCGGCATGTCCTTCATGAAGCCGCGCTCACGGCAGTAGACCGCCGTCTTGGCGATGAACTGCGGGTCGATCTCCTTGCAGAGTTCGAGCACGGTTGTCAGCTGCATGTCGGCCGACGCGTAGTAGGTACCGTTCAAGCAACCGGTCGCGGCGTACTGCGCGAGCTGATGCTTCGGAGAGAATTCATAGGCGACCCCGCCCGCCTCATTGACGGTGTTCGTCTTGGGCAGGAGCTTCCCGATGGTGGACGAAAAAAGGTTCTTGTTTGCCATGATAATTCCCTCCAGTAAATGGATCGGACGAAATGCGAGACGATTCTCGCGGTTGCCAGCGCCTGAGCGCTGGGTGAATTGTGGAGACCGAATGAATCGGCAGTTCCGCCTAGCCGCTGCGCGGCGCTCGGGTGTTC
>JAUIKB010000108.1 GCA_030430975.1 Polyangia bacterium | reverse complement strand
CGCCTTGCACCGTGGTGCACGTGTCCGGACACAGGAAGATCTTCTGTTCGTTTTCGATGTAGAACTTGCCGGGCGCGCACATCGTGGCGTCCGGTACCTGATCGAACGTTTGCGCAGGCGAGCCGTCGCCCGGCGTGTATTCAACCTTTACCGTAGCGAAATCGATCTCTTCGCCGTCGGGCGGCGCCGGCACCTCGAACTCGCAGTCGACCTTGGCGCCATCGATGACTCCCTGAGCGATCGCCTGGAAAATCACGTCAAAACTGCCACCGGGTCGGTCCGCCCAACACGACGGGTAGCGCAGCGCGCCGGTCAATACGCTGAGCGCTTGGTAACCGATGCAGGGCGACTGCGAGCCGGGATCGCAGCGCTCGGTGCTGAGCGGGGCGGTTGCCGGCCACGGAGCGGTGGCGGGGTTTGGCATGAAGTCCTGAAGCCCGACTATGCTGTAGAACTGATAGTTGCGGTCCGCAGCGGTCCCGAACTGAGCGGGCGACAGCGCGAGGAGATCCGTATCGAACTGCGCCGCAGTCGCTATGCCCGTAGCCGTGTTGGTCGTGTTGTCCCCGTCGTCGTACGGGCCGCAGCGCGGATTGTCGTCCGAAATGACGACGAACACTTTGAACGCCTCTTCGCGCAGCCAGTCTTGCCATCCATTCGGTGCAAAGCCGTGCGGGTCCGGCGTGTTGTAGGTTCGGAGCAGCTCGCACCACGCGTCGTGACTACTGATGCGTTCGTCGTAATGGAAAAAACGCTGACCGTTGACGGGCGCGGCCGGAGGCGACGCACAGCCGCCCATCGGGATGCCTGACAGCGGCGCCTCGATACACGTGTTGGTGCCGGTGCCGTGTCCCGCGAGCATGATGACCCGGTAGTCGATGCCACTAGCTTCGATGATGCCGGCGAAGTTGTTGTTCACGTTCTGAGTGACCTGGGCGCTCTCCGCCGACATGCTCCCGGAGTTGTCGATAACAAACACGATATCGACGGGCTTCTTGGTAAGCGTCGCCTCAGCGTTCTGATTCGCGCACGCGTTCTTGTCCGTCAGGCTGCCGTCCGACCCGCCGTCGAGGTTCAGCGTTCCGGAGAAGCCTCCAGTCGTCGTCCCGGCGCCACCGCCCTGCGCGGTCGCCCCCGCTCCGGCGGCCGCTGCCGCGCCGGCTGCGCCTCCGAACGCGCCGCCTGCGCCACCTGAGGCTCGCGCACCGTCGTCGGCACCGCACGCGGAGGCCAGAGAGGCGCCGAGGCCGAAAACGGCCAACGTGGCGGCAGGGCGGATAAACGGGCGCGGCGACATACAGGCTCCTCCCGGAGAGATTCTTGTCTCACCGTAAGTTTGCAGTATATCTGTATTCGCGACGAGAGGCCAGCGAGCAAACTGCTCACGCGGCGCTCGCGACGCTAAGCGACGAACAATTACTGAGCCGGACCGGTCTTGCAGCCGAACAGGATGCCGATCTTGGCCGCGTCGTCGGCCTGAACCGTGGTGCACGTATCCGGGCACAGGAAGATCTTCTGTTCGTTCTCGATGTAGAACTTGCCGGGCGCGCACTGCGTCACGTCCGGGACGGGATCGAACGTCTGCGCAGGTGAGCCATCGCTCGGTGTGTACTCGACCTTAACTGTCTCGAAATCGATCTCTTCGCCCATCGGCGGCTCGGGGACGTCGAACTCACACGCAACTTGAGCGCCGGCGATGACGCCCTCGGCGATCTTTTGGAAGATCACGTCGAACGTGCCGCCGGGGCGATCGGCCCAGCACGTGGGGTAACGCAGACCGCCGGTCAGGACGCTTAGCCCCTGATAGCCGGTGCCTGGTCCAGCACTGCCCGGCGTGCAGCGGTCGGATGTGACCGGGTCCGTGGGCGGCCAAGCGTCCGTCGTCGGTTGCCCACCGTTGCCGGTAGGATTGAAGTCCTGAAGCGCGACGATGCTGTACCACTGGTAGTTGCGCTCAGCCGCGGTTCCGAACTGAGCGGGCGACAGGCCGAGCAGAGCGGTGTCGAACTGGCCCGCGACGGTGGTCCCGCCGCCGACGTTGTCGCCGTCGTCGAAGCTATCGCAGCGCACGCCGTCATCGGTGATCGGCACGATGACCTTGAACGCCTCCTCGCGGAGCCACCCCTGCCATCCCGTCGGCGCGAAGCCATGCGGGTCCGGCGACGAGAACGTGTCGAGCGTCACGCAGAGCGTGTCGTGGCTGTTGATGAACTGATCGTAGTGGAAGTAGCGCGGCCCGTTGACGGGCGCGCCCGGCGGTGATGCGCACCCGCCCGCCGGAATGCCCGACAACGGCGCCTCGACGCAGATATCGATACCGCTGCCGGTTCGGTGCCGCGACAGCATGATGACGCGGTAATCGACGCCGCTGGCCTCGATGATGTTGGCAAAGTTCGTGGAAATATTCGCTTCCACCTGCCCGATCTCGTTGCGCATGCTGCACGAGTTGTCGATCACGAACAGAATATCGACCGGCTTTTTGACCAGCGTCGCCTCAGCCGATTCGTTCGCGCACGCCGTCGCGTCGGTCACGGGACCGTCGCTGGCTGCACCGTCCAAGTTGATGCCCCCGCCGACTCCCGTGGTTCCCGCCGTGCCGGCGCCACCTCCGGCACCCGATGTGCCTGCGCCGCCGTCGGTCGCGCCGCCTACACCACCGAACGGCGTACCTGCCGTGCCTCCCGAGTTTCCGGTGCTGCAAGCCGCCATCATCAGCGACGCGCCGCTGAGCGCGCACGCCACGTAAAACACACCGGGGGGAAGGCTTTTAATCATCGGAAGCTCCTTGGAGGACAAGCGGAGGAACAGTACAGCATAGCTGCTGTCGCCTCGCCGCCAAGTTCGCTAGATCAACGAATTTTCGAGGGAATCGGGCGCCGACCGATTCCCCGATGCGCGCCGACGCCGCGCCCGCCGGCCCAGTCGTTCGGTCGGTAAGTCAACCTCGCCGCCAGCCATCGCTTTCGAGCCGCCCAGGTGTTGCGGACCGCTGGCCGGTCACCGCCGTCGCAACGTGACGCGACTCGTGTGGGTGGACCGCAGCGTAGCCGCTCCGCGGGTGGCCCGCGTCGACAAGCTGAAGGTGACTTGGCAACTGCGCGCGCGGTCGGCACATCCCAGCTGTTTCCAGTTGCAGGGAAGCTCAACCGCCGTGGTGGTGCTGGCGGTCGTCGTCAGCGGTTGGGCGTTGGTGCCCCGACATGCTCGTCCCGCAACCGATACCTCTAGCTGCGCCCGCGCCACCCTGAGCAACTCGGCGTTGGTGTTGGCGACCTCAACGGTCAACCGCGGCTGGGATCTCGAATTCCACGTGGATGTTTTGACGCGCGTGCGAGGTCCTTGGGCCGCCGCCGTATCGCTCACGGTCGCCGTGCACAAGAGCTTGAGTCCGCCGATTTTGTCTGATTTCTTGAAACCGGAAACGCCGATCGCGACTTGACCGGAGGGACACGAAACCGCTGAGTGCCACGTCGCGCAGCCCGCCAACTTGTAATGGTCGGAGGCGGATCGACTGGTTCGCAGGCGTCCCGTGGAGTCGAGCTTGCCCCCGGACACGCGGACTCCACGAATGGCTCGACCGCCTCGTCCCGTGCAGACCTGCAGCTTGTTGACCACGTAGCCGCGACGCAGCATCGCCTTGTGCTTGGCGCCTTGGCAGGTGCTTTGGTCCCGATCGACGTACCCAACAGTCTTGGCTTCGCGACCTCCTGCGTTGAGCTCGCCCGGAATCGGGAACACGCCGCACGGGCCGTACGTTCCCTGCTGGATGCGCACGCCGCGCAAGCCGTACCGAAACGCGGGAAGTTTCGAGCCCGAGCGCTTATCTTCGGGTTTGACCTTGCCGCCGTAGCTTACCGAAGACCGCGACTGCGAGCCGGAGATCCCCGTCGACGTCCCCACCGTCGCCCATTGAAAGGCGGTGCCCGCGCTGGCCGCGCTAGCCCCAACGCCGAGCGCCGACAGCACTGTGAGCATGATCAGTCGTGAATGGGTCATCGATACCTCCCGGATGTGAGCGCTCCATCGCGCCGTCTGAGCCTACCGGGCGCGACCTACCTTAATCCCCTTAAACCCTGTCTTAACGAGCACCTACGGGACCGCTAGCGACAGCTGCGCGGGTGGCGCGCTTGCGCATGGACCGACTTCGCCCTATTCCGCACCGGCCATGTTTCGGGAGGCCGCAGTCAGCATCGCGTGCGCTTGCAGCGCGCTCGCTTGCTCTAACGACGACCCGATGAATCAGGCCGCCTGCCCGAAACCGCTGCCGGCGTTCAGTGTCAAGATCACGGCGATGGACGGGGCCCTTCCCGCCGACACCAAAGTCAGCGTGCACTACGGAGCCGCCGACGAGGAATACACGCTCGGTGAAGAAGGCGTGGCCCACGACTCGGTGTTCTGCAAGGAGCTCACGACTCGCGCGGGCGACGCGGGCGCGGAGGCCGGCGCCGATGCCGGCACATCCGGCGCCCCGCTGTCGCTGCAGTGCGACCTTTGGACCCAGGGCTCAGCCGAGATCAAAGTGACGGGCGGTGACTACCCTCCGCTCGAGGAACAGCTCGAGGCCGAGCTCAACGGTCCGCCGGAGTGCGGCACCGTGAAAACCGTCGAGTACGACATCGAGCTGACTCCGGGCGACGCCGGTACGCCACCTTAAACCGCTGCAGCGCCCGCGGCTTCAGAGGTAGGGTCGGTACATGCAGCTTTCCGACGCGATCCAGCAACGCCGGTCGGTGCGGGGCTTTGATCCGAAGCGACCGATTCCCAGCGAAACGCTCCAGGCGATCTTCTCGACCGCCCAGCACGCGCCGTCCAATTGCAACGTGCAGCCGTGGCGAGCCGTAGTCGCCAGCGGAGCCACCTTGTCCCGACTGCGCACGGCCGTCCTGCACGCTTACGACAACGCTGAACAAGGCCCCATCGAGGTGCCGTTTCAGGCGTTTCACGACGACTATCGCCGCCTACAGGTCGAGTGCGCGGTCGAAATGTACACGAAGATGGGCATCGAGCGCGGGGACCGAGAAGGCCGCAGTCGCGCCGAGCGCCGCAACTTCGAGTTCTTCGACGCGCCCCACGTCGCACTGATCTGCATGGACCGAAAATTCGGCATGGGCGTCGCGCTCGACGTGGGCATGTATGTTCAGACGTTGATGCTGCTCATGACCGCCCACGGCATCGGCTCGTGCGCGCAGGCGTCGATCCGGCGCTTCCCGGATGTATGCCGGCGCGAGCTGCCGATCCGCGACGAACTGCTGATCCTGTGCGCGATTTCGTTTGGATACGAAGATCCCGAGATCCCCGCGAATCGGTCGCGGCAAACGCGCGAGCCGATCAGCAGCAACGTCGTGTTCTGCGACTGAGGTGAGCTACCCGACGCCAAATCCCACCGAGTTAGATCGTTACGGGCGGCAGCGCGTCAGTAGCGAACATGGCACTGCACAAGCGATTCCAATCCTCTCGTGTCCGTCGCGGCCTCGCCGCCTCAGTCGTTGCACTGGCCGCCTGCGGACTCGTGCTCGCCCGGGCGCCAGCGACCGCCCAGCACGTCACCACCACCACGACCAGCGCATCCGGTGACGGTATCGCGTTCAGCGGACCAGCACTCAGCGGCACCTTTGCCCTGAGCCACAGCACGGTCACCGCCGGCGCGAGTCGGTTGTTCGGAGAAATCCGGTTGCGTGCGGACAAGGCCGGACAGGTCGAGCGGGCGCCGCTGGCGCTGGCCATCGTCCTCGACACCTCCGGGTCGATGCAGGGCGACAAGATCGATCAGGCGAAGCGCTCCGTCGCCAAGCTGGTGTCGCAGATGCGCGACGACGACCAGGTCGCCGTCGTGCACTACGCCAGTGACCACGAAGTCATTCAGCCGCTGGCTCGCGTCGGAACCGTCCGCGAAGCGCTGCTGGCGCGAATCCGCCACCTCGAAGCTAACGGTGGGACGAATATCCCGCCGGCGCTCAAAGCGGGCGTCAGCGAAGTCGAGCGGAGCTCGCTCGACCGTGTGCGCCGGGTCGTGCTCGTCAGTGACGGCCTCGACAACGGTTCGCGGCAGAGCGCCGTGCGGCTTGCCAAGAACAGCGCCGGACGGTCAGCGACCATCTCGACGCTGGGCATCGGACTCGACTTCGACGAAGCCTACATGTCGGCCGTCGCGAGCTCAGGCAGAGGCAACTTCGGGTTCGTCAAGGACGCCGCCGCGCTCGCTCGGTTCCTGAACAAGGAGCTCGAAGAAACCGCCAACACCCGAGTGCGCAGCGTCAAGGTTCGGCTCGATCTGCCGCAGGGCATCCGGCTCGTACAGGCGACGGGAGCCGAGACGCGCGTCACCGACGAAGGCGTCGAGATCCTCGCCGGAGGACTGTTCGCCGGCGACGAGCGGCGCATCGCCCTCGAATTCCGATCCATGGCGGAGGCTGGGCAGCAGCTCTCGATCACCGGTGACGTGGACTGGACGGTGGTGGGCGGCGATCAGGCGCGGGCCAAGGTGGCCGGACTGTCCGTCGTCGGCGCGCCGGCTGGCGTCCCGGCTCGGCGCAACGCCGCCGTCTACGCCAGCTGCATGAGCGCATTCGCCTCGCTACGGCAGCTCGCGGCGACCGACGCCTACCGCAGCGGCGACAAGCAAAAAGCCTTCGCGCTCATGGCGCAGAACGATGGCGAGCTCGAAGCAGCCGCCGAAGACGCGCCGCCCAAGATGAAGCAAGCGCTCGAGCGCCAGCGCCGAGCGTATCGCAGCACGAAAGGCAAATTCCAAGCCGCTCCGGGGACGGCCGCCGGGCGCGCCGCCGCCAAGGCAGCGACCGAACTCGACGCGAAAAACGCCGCCCGAGCCACCTTCTAAGCGCGGAGAAATCACCAATGCATCGCTTCACTCTGTTCCTCGCCACCGCCGCCGCCTTCGTGGCGGCGCCGTTTGCCTCTCGTCTCGGCCCGGTGCTGGGCGCCTTGGTGTTCGTGTCGATCGGCGTAGGGTTGGCTTGGACGGCAAGCGCTGGCGTCAACGCCGTCGCTGCGGCGAGCGGGGCGCTGGGCGCGTTTGCGCTCGGCACTTGGTACGCTTCGCTGCCTGTGGTGGCGGGAGCAGCGCTGCTCGCGTTCTGCTACTTCGAGCGTTCGCTCAGGATCAAGGAGACTCCGGCCCGCGTTATCCATGTAATTTTAGCATCCGGCGCTGGCGCGATCGCTGGATACCTGGCTTGGCGCTACGCGGGAAGCGACTTGGGCGTGCGGGCCACCGTCGTCATCGTCACCGCGATCCTCGCGGGGCTGCCGCTGTTCGTCGAAGCTGACGATGTGGTCGCACACACACTGGACACGCTCGCTGACGACCTGCCCAAAAGCGCCGCCAAGCCGCTGCGGGCAGGCGCTGAACTAAGACGTTCCGTCGACGCCGCGCTACTCGACCGTCGAACGGCGCGCGAGATGAACGAGACGTGGAACAACCTGGTGCGGCTCGCCCAGGCTCGCTCGCGCCTCGAAAATCGTCAGCCCAAATCCGAAAAGAAGCGCGGCAAGAAGCACACGCAAAACCACCGCGCCGTGATCGCCCGAGTGGAAGAGCGAATCGCTGACCACGTCCGCATTCTGACGCAGGCGTACACCGCCGTAGACGCGGCGCACGCCGCTGAAGCGAGTATGAACGATGCGGCGGCGCGCAGCGTGGAGACGACGGGCGAGAGCCTGGACGAGGTGAGTCGCGCGCTGGTCGACGACGTTCTCTAGGGGACCCACGGAGCTGTTCAGTCAAGCCGCGATCGAAGCTGGACGCGCCGAAACCAGCGTGCACGGCGCCATCGGCCGTAGTGTATGCGTTAAGCACTGAGCGGCCGGCGGTACGCTTCGCCGAACAATCGAGTTTAGGCTATAACTCCGCTCATGGGGTTGCGCATCTGTTGCGGGTTCGTGGCGTTGTTGACCACGGGGTGCGGCGGCTCCGACTTCTCGGCCGCTCCGACCAACGATGCGGGCGCCGATGCTTCATCGGACTCGGGTGGCTCCGTGGACGGCTCATCCGACGCAGGACCGCCGACAGACGCGTCGACCGGCGACGGCGGACCGCCGACCTGCGGCGACTTCGACTGCAGCAATCGAGAGTGCGGCATTGTATCCGACAGCTGCGGCAAGCAGCTCGTGTGCGGCACGTGCATGCCGCCGCAGACATGCAACGCGGACGGCCAGTGCGAATGCCAGCGCGACCCGTGCCCGCCCAACTCATGCGGGCAGATAGCGGACGGCTGCGGCGCGACCCGCAACTGCGGCGACTGCAGTAACGGTCAGACCTGCGGCGCCAACGGCATCGCCAACCGATGCGGCGTCGGTTCGTGCACTCCGACCACCTGCGAGGCGCAGGGCAAAGACTGCGGAGCCATCGGCGACGGCTGCGACGGCCAGCTGGACTGCGGCGCCTGTAGCGGACCCCGAACCTGTGGCGGCGGCGGTGTCGACAACGTCTGTGGCTGCACGCCCACGACCTGCGTAGCCGAAGGCAAGGACTGCGGCAAGATCCCCGACGGCTGTGGGGGCATGTTGAACTGCGGCGAATGTCAGTCGCCGGAAACGTGCGGCGGTGGAAACGTGCCGAAGGTCTGCGGCTGCACGCCCACAACCTGCGTAGCCGAAGGCAAGGACTGCGGCGTGATCGAGGACGGCTGTGGGGGGACGGTCACATGCGGCACGTGCACCGGTCAAGACGTGTGCGGCTTCGTGACAGCGAACGTTTGCAGCTGCAAACCCAAGACCTGTAGCGAGCTGGGAGCCGAGTGCAACCCGGCACCCGACGGGTGCGGCGGCATGACCGCGAACTGCGGTGCTTGCGCTGCCAACAGTACATGCAACGCGAACAACCTCTGCGTTTGCGCGGACAACCCGTGCGCCACCAGGGAGTGTGGACCGGTCACCAACCTATGCGGCGACATGATCTTCTGCGGCGACTGTTCAGGTACCGAGGTTTGCACCGGCGGGATCTGCATCGACACCGGCATGAATTAGTCGCGCTCGCGAGTGGATAAGCGCGTCGTGGCCCGATACCTGCGCCACGACGCTCCTGTCGCACTAGATCTCGGTGCACCCTCCTCCTGAGCAAGTCGTGGTGCAGTTCTGATCGGTGCAGTCGAATACACAGCCGCCCCCCGAACACGTGAACTCGCACTTCGCGTTGTCTTTGCACGTCATCTTGCAACCCGAACCCGAGCACGTGAACGAGCAGTCGGCATCGCCTTCGCACACTTGATCGCAATTGCCACCAGAACACGTTGCCGCGCAGGTCGAACTATCGACGCACGTCTGCGAACAGTTGCCGAGGGTGCACGTCAGCGCGCAGGTATCGCTGTTGTCGCAGTCGGCCATCCCGCCGCCGACGCCGCCCACACCGCCGACTCCGCCGACACCACCGCTGCTAGATCCGCCCTGACCGCTGCCGGCGGTTCCGGTGCCACCCTGACCGCCGGTCGCGCCACCTTGACCTCCGCTGCTCGTGCCGCCTTGTCCGCTTCCCGCCGTGCCGGTGCCGCCTTGTCCGCTTCCCGCCGTGCCGGTGCCGCCCTGCCCGGAGCCGGCCGTTCCGCCCCCGGTACCCGCGGTGCCGGTGCCACCCTGGCCGCTGCCGGCGGTTCCGCCCTGGCCGCTGCCGCCGGCGCCGCCACTTCCGGACTCCGTGTTGGTCACGGTACAGCCGGCGCCGAGCGTCAAGGCCAGCGCCGCAACGCCCAAACCCAATGTCGATTTCAAACTAAGTAAACTCATGGTTGCTCTCCGCGGTCCGCCGCGAACCGCACCGTGCGGCTCGATATGAGGGGACCTGCAGCGGGGTAGAGCAACCGGTGTGCCAGCCGTTTCGGCGGGCAAATCTCAGGGGTTCGACGCTAACTGGCGGGCTCCACCCCTCCATGGAGGGCGGCTCCCCGCCGCCGTCCCGGTTCGTTACCGCAAGGCGTGCCGCCGCAGCAGCTCCATCAGGTACGAGCGGTCCATGCGCGCTTCGCGTGACGCGGCGCGCACGTTGCCGTCCGTCCGCTCCAACAGGCCCGTGAGGTATCGCCGCTCAAAGTCGTCGAGCACGCGGCGTTTTGCGTCCTTGTACGGGAGCGTCAGGGCGGCTGCTATCGCGTCCGCCTCCAAGCGCGACTGCCCGACCCCGGTGTGGAGCTCGGGGTCGCGCCCCAGGGCAACCGCTCCCAGCACGACGTTGCGGAGCTCGCGAACATTACCCGGCCAGTCGTGCCGCAGCATCCGGGCCATCGCGTCTTCGGAGAACAGCTCGACGGACGAACGGTCGAACGCTACCTCGCTCAAGAAGTGCTCGATCAACTGCGGGATATCCTGCCTGCGCTCCCGCAGCGCCGGCACGCTGAGCATCACCACCGCCAGGCGATAGAACAGGTCGAGCCGAAACGTGCCGGCGTTCACGTGGCCGCGCAGGTCTCGGTGGGTCGC
>JAUIKB010000107.1 GCA_030430975.1 Polyangia bacterium | reverse complement strand
GCAGCCCGCCGTGTACCTTAGCGGTGACGGCGGCGGCGCGAATCTGACCGGCACGTTCTAGAGCTGACGGCGCGCTGCCAAGGTGAGGTACGCTCGCGGCATGAATTTCCTGGTCGTCAACTGCGGGTCTTCCAGCCTGAAGTACCAAATCATCGATATGGCGTCGGGTGACGCCCTGATGTCCGGCAAGATCGAGCGGCTTGGCGAAGGGCGCACTCACCGCGACGCGGTGCGCGAAGTGCTCGAAAAAGCCGCGTCGGTCGAGATCGCCGGCGTGGGCCACCGGGTGGTGCACGGCGGCGACTCGTTCCACGACGCGGTGTTGATCGACGACGACGTCGTCGCCGCCATCGAGCGCTGCATCCCGCTCGCACCGCTGCACAACCCGGCCAACCTGGCAGGGATCACCGCGGCGCGTGCGCAGCTCCCAGGCGTGCCGCACGTTGCGGTCTTCGATACAGCGTTCCACGTGCGCATGCCGCGCCGGTCGCGGACGTACGCCATCGACGCCGAAGTCGCAGCTCGCCACGGCATCCGCCGATACGGGTTTCACGGCACTTCCCACGCCTACGTCAGCGATCGCGCCGCCGCGTTCCTAGGCCGCCCACTCGACGAGCTGCGGCTGATCACGTGCCATCTCGGCAATGGGGCCAGCGTGTGCGCGGTGGAGTACGGCCACTCGACGGACACCAGCATGGGCATGACGCCGCTCGAAGGCCTGGTGATGGGCACGCGGGCCGGCGACGTCGACGCCGGTGTCGTGCTGCTACTCGCCCGCGAGCTCGGCATCGACGCTGCTGAGCAGCTTCTCAACAAGCAGAGCGGCTTGGCGGGATTGTCCGGGCTCGGCAACGACCTGCGCGACATCGAAGCTGCCGCCGACGACGGCAACGACCACGCGCGCCTCGCGATCTCGGTCTTCGCACATCGTGTACGCAAGTACATCGGCGCGTATGCAGCGACGATGGGAGGTGTCGACGCCGTCGTGCTGACCGGCGGTATCGGCGAGAACAGCCGCACGCTGCGGCGTCGCATCCTACAGCGCCTCGAGTTCCTGGGCATCGTCTTGGACGAGGATCGGAACGCCGACGCCAAACCGACGCTGGCCGAACCGGTCGCCGCCGTGACTACCGAAACCTCGCGCGTACCGGCGCTAGTCGTAGCGACGAACGAGGAACTTCAGATCGCACGCCACGTGCAAGCGACCATCGACGGCGCGCGCCAGGTCGAGGCGAAGCGGCCGATCCCCATCGCGATCAGCGCTCGCCACCTCCACCTCGACCGCAAGACCATGGACGCCCTGTTCGGAGCTGGCAGCGAACTCACCGAATACAAACCGATCTCTCAGCCGGGGCAGTTCGCTGCAGAGCAAAAGGTCAACCTAATCGGACCGCGCAGCCGCATCGACGGTGTTCGGGTGCTCGGTCCGCTCAGACCGGCCGTACAGGTCGAGGTATCGCGCACCGATGAATTCCGGCTAGGCGTCGACGCCCCGATCCGAGACTCCGGCAAGGTCAAGGGCTCGGCACCGATCACGCTCGAAGGACCCAAAGGCACCGTGCATATGGAAGAAGGCCTCATCTGCGCGCGCCGCCACATTCACATGACCCCCGACGACGCCAAGCATTTTGGCCTCAAGGACAAGGACGAGGTGGAGGTCGCCGTGACAGGCGGGCCGCGCGACTTGGTGTTCGGCGACGTGCTCGTGCGCGTGAAGGACAGCTATCGCCTTGAGATGCACATCGACACCGACGAAGCCAACGCCGCCGAACTGTCTCGCGGCGCCGCAGGCGATCTCGTTTACGAACCAGCACCGAGCGGCGTGCAGGGCGCGCTGCGCGGCAAACGCGCGAAGTGAGCGCGCCGCTCCGCTGGACGCACACGCTCGCTTCCGGCAGCGCCTGGGCGCTCCTGATCGCCACCCTCGGCTGCACCGACGAAACTGACGCGGAGCCTTCACAGCGACCCACTCCCACGTGCAGCGGCGGGCAGTTCGGCCGTCCAACCTCAGCCACAGGTCTCACATCCGCCCAGTGCGGCCCTTCGTGCGAATGCGGCGCGCCCTGGACGGCGCCGAACTTCGATGCAGCGTTCGTCGCGCGACTGCGCAGCGCTTCGCTCACGACGCCTCCGCCCCGGCTCAGCGACAATCCCTACGACGCCGAGCCGCCGCCCAAACCAGGCGGCTTTTGCGCGGTCGTTCCGGAGCCAACCGGATACGCGCTAGCCGACTTCGTCACCGAGGGCGACGCCGCCCAAGCGGGCGCCACCGTGACGCACGCGGGCGGCTGCGGCGCCTGCTCGAGTCTGCAGGATCTGGCCACCTACATCGAATTCCCTGATCTCACCACGCCCGTACGCGAGTGTGGACTCAAAGGCCTTAACGACCCCGCCCAGGTCGAACCCTGCATCGCAGCGCTGGGGTTTTCACCCGCTTGCGCCCAGATCTGGGCGTTCAACACCGAGCACACCCGCCAGCGCTGTTTGCAGTCATGCCTCGACGCGCTTGACGATCCTTACAACCTGCCCGATGGCGCGCTCAATCCGTGTTTGCAGTGCGACGAGGACGAGAGCGGTCCGGTCTTCAAGGCTGTCGCGGGCCGCACGCGGCGAAACTCTGGCTTGCCGACGGCCATCTGCCGCCCGTGCGACGGCGTGTTCCGAAGCCATCACGCCTACCCCGACGACGTGTACTGACCGGGTCCCGCGCAGTGGCGGCGCTGATAGGAGCAGACGCCGGGATGCGGCTAGCTGTGGCTACTTTGCGCAGACTTGTTTGGCTTCTTCTCCGGGAAGATCTTGTCGATGGCGGTCAGAACGCCCGCCAGGATGGCGCCAAACGCCAGGATCATCCCGGCGCCCGCCAAGTCGTTCGGCAGCGGCGTCCCCTTGTATGCGAGGTTGAGATCGAACGCCGCGTTGAGGACGCTCATGAACCCAACGAAGCAAAGGACCAGTCCAACGATCTGAAACAGCGTGAGCAGCGTACGCAATGGTCACCTCCATGGCTTGACCTTCTTGCAGTGCCCGCACCCGCCGCTCGCGGCTCAACTTTTCTTCAGCGCCACTCAAACTCGGGCGGAAAGCCGGACGTGACCGCGTTGCGGATCGCTCGCGCCGCCTGAGAGTCGTCGGCGATCCGGCCGTCGCCCGCGTCGCTCAGAGCATCGAAGTCGATGTCTCCGACCCACGTGTAGGGGTCGAATCGCACGGTGAGCTGGTCGCCCGGAGCGAGCGCTTCGGGGGTGCGCGCGCGCCCCCGCACGACCGGGATTCCCTGCTCTGTATCCGCTGCCTGGGCGATCTTCAGCCCCGCTGAAAACTCGATCCGCTCGGCGCCGCGCTCCGCGCGGCCCGCGATCGCCACCGAGTTCCCGCCGAGTCTCCGCGCGGCGGCGAGCGGAACCGGATCCGTCTGCGTCAACAGCGACACGATACCCAAGTCGTACATGAACGAGCGCTGGGTGCCCGTCGTTCCGCGCAGGCTTCCCGCCGCCTGGGGCGCTGCGCCCAGCGCGTCGACGACGACGCTCCCTGTCCAGTCGAGCAGCGCGGTCTCGCACAGTTCGCCAGCCTGAGCCCCCGCGCACAGGTACAGCGGCCCGAACGCTACGTCGGCGCGATCCAGCGTCACCGTCCAGCCGCCGGACGTCTCGATCGGTTGGGCCGGACTCCCCGCAACCCGCAGCGGGACCTCAAGCTCAGTCTGAGATGATTCGCCGCAGCCCGTAGCCGCCAGCGCGAGGACGCCTGCGATCCAGCGGGAGCGCATCACAGTCGGGCTCCTAGCCGCACCATCCAGCTGAGCGGAGCCCCGGCGGCTGTGTGGCGCTGGGGTACGCGCGACGCGGGTCGGTTCGGCGACCAGTTCGACGGAAAGTTGAACTCGACGGCGGCGTACTGAGCGTCGAACACATTGAACACATCCATACTCAGATCAAACGCACCCCACTGCACCCCCGCACCGACGTCGGCTAGCGCCACCGGCCGCGCGAACTTCCCAAACGGCAGCGGGCGCGACGACAGGTACGTCAGTCCCAGTCCTGCACGGCCCGTCACGCGCTGGCCCGCCACCTTGTGATTGAGCGAGCGCTTCACGCCGTAGTCAACTCGAGCCACCACCGGCGGGACATACGGCAACCGCTGACCGGCCGTAAACGGCGGCGACGGATCGTCTGCGCTCGGCGGCGGCGGCTCGAGCAACTCGGCATCGACCACCGTCACCGAATAGCTACCGATCAACCACGGTACCGGGCGGGTCAGCAGATACGCGGTACCGCCCAAGCGCCGGCTGGCGCCGATACGCTCAAGTCGACCCGCGCGCGGCTCGAACGCCACGTCGTCGGACAGGTGCGTGTAGTAGCCGGCCAGGGTGAGCTCGAGACGCTCGTCCCAGCGCAGCTTGGTTCCCAGATCAGCGGACCGCACCTTGGTGAACGGGGCGGTTTCGCCATCCGACAACGTGCGGGCCTGGGGCGAGCGGTAGCCTTCGCCGTATGCTGCGCGAAGCGACATCCAGTCGAACACCAGATAGGACGCGCTCGCCCGCGGGCCGGCCGCAACTCCCGCGGCACTGCGCCGAAAGCCCTCGATGAAGGAGTCGTCGGGCCGCGAAACCGGCGCGAAGTTCCCGAGCCGATCGTCCACGTCGAAGAACACAGCGTCGGCCCGGGCTCCAGCGCGCACGCGCAACCGCTGTATTGCGAGCTCAGCGTCGCCGAATAGTCCGACATCGCCCGCCGTGATCTGCGCGTCGATGCGTCGGTCCCAGGTTTGGTTGCGAACCGCCGCGTCCAGAAGATTCTGAGCCTGTTCGACCTGGTCGACGCGGCCTTCGACGCCGAGTTCAAACGTACCCTTGAGCCACTTCGTCGGTCGCGCCGGACGGGTCCGATACCAGCCGATCAGTCCGAGCGACGACGTGTCGTTTTGCTGTTCGATCAGATCGCCGCGACCGGCCACCTTCTCGAGCTGCGACGAGCGCTGAACGTAACCGGTGAAGTTCTCCTGCACGCGGAAGGCGTCGCGTCCCAACCACACGCCGACGTGGCCCGTGGCGCCCGTCGCCGCACGGAAGTCCGCAAACAGACCGGCCATACCCCGCGTGGACTGAGCGCTTTGGTTTTGCGCTGTCGCGTCGGGATACGCGTCGTAGAACCCGACGCGACCAGCCGTCACGTCGTCCTCGCGCAAGACTCCGGCCAGAGACGCGCGCGCGCCGTGGACGAACCCGATCGCTCGATAGGTCCACGCTCCGGAGCCGAAGCGGTTCTGCACGATCACGCTGGCCGTCGTTCCCTCGCGGTTCTTGCCAAACCCGTCAGTCGTGGACAGCTGACCGGCGGCGAACGTCTCCTCGTCTTCGCCGCGCGGCGCGAGCACGAGTCGCTGTTGAAAGGTGTCGAACGATCCGTACCCCGAACTCAACAGCCAGCCGCGCCGCTTCACACCCAGATCGAGATCGAGACTGCCCGCGACGGCGAAATCGCCCTGCTGCGGATCGTACACACCTTCCGCGACGCTCATTCGGCGCACCGTTCCGGGCACCAAGAAGCTGAGATCTGCGTAACCTTGCCCGTGGATGTGACTGGGCAAATTGATCGGTAGGCCACCCACGGTGAACTCGAGATCCTGGCCGTGCTCGGCGTCGAATCCGCGCAGCATGTAGCGGTGCGCGACCGCCGGCCCCTCAGCCCGCCCGATGAACAGGCCCGGAGCTCGCTTCAGCACGTCCGCGCCCTCCTCCGCAGGGGCGGCCTCCAGCGTGTCGCGGTCCAGGCGATAGTGGCTCGCTCCTCGGCTGGTCGTGCGGCCTTTGCCGCGCTGACCCCGCACCTCTACCTCCCGGCGCGGCGCAGGCGACGGGTCTTGGACGCGGCCTGGATCCGCTGGCTGAGCCGCATCCGGCGTCTCCACCGTGGGCGGGACCATATGTACCCGGACCAGGATCTTGCTTGGAACGACCTTACCGTCGCGCTTGGCTGGCACGAACTTCCACTGCCGCACGGCTGACTCCGCGGCTTGGTCGAGTTCCGTACCGGCCGACTCCGACACCCGAACGTCACCGACCGAGCCGTCTTTCTCGACCACTATTTCGAGCACGACGTCGGCGTGACCGTGAGCGCCAACGGGATACGCGGGTTCGACGCGCTGCTTGACCGTGGGCAGGCTGACGCGTGCGGGCGACTGCTCTTGGGCGCTGGCGGTCGTCGCCGCTCCCGAGATCAGCGCCCACATCAGCGCCCGGCACGCCTGCCGCGTTATCCGTCCCATCGCCGAAGGGCTAACACCGCCCCTGAGTGCCCACAAACACATAGCGGACCAACGCATTGAACAGTTGACCAACCAATGAACTGTGTCCAATTATTCCCGTACAGTTATTCTGTGCCGGTCCTGCGCCACCTGCAGCAAGTGACACATCGAGGCGATGACCATGAGCGTCGTCGGGAAGACCGCGCAGGGCAACGACGACGGGGCGCCATCGGCGCTGGAGCCCACAAGGCCCGAGCAATCGCGTTTGGACAGCGTGAGATGTAGGAGACCCGCCTACAGTGACCCCCGTTGTGGTAATCCTCCGGCCTCCCCCGCGGCCGTGCTAATGTGCTGGGCATGCGGACGCGGCTTTGGTGGGCGTTGGGGCTGAGTGCCAGCCTTGCGAGCGGTTGCGTCGGAGACATCACGGGCGCCGATGGCGATACCGGGCCAGGCGCCGGCGGGGCCGCCGGGCAGCCCGGGTCCGCTCCGGTCTCGTTCCAATGCGACGAATCCGCCGCGCCGGCAGCCGTGGCGCTGCGACGTCTCAGCGTGGTGCAGCTCGACAACACGGTGCGCGACCTACTTCGATCGATCGCGCCGACCCACGCCGACGCCGTGATCGGTCAGGTGACACCGATCCTGGATGCGTTTCCCGTCGACGTTCGCAAGGGCCCCGAGGAACACTGGGGCGGTTTCACACGGGTCGACCAGAAGGTCGCTCAGCAGCACGCAGACCGAGCCTACGAGCTGGCGACCAAACTTGGCTCAGAGCTAGCTGCCACCGACACCATCCTAGCCGACGTCGCTGGGGCGTGCGCCACCGATGGCGACGATCAGAACGACGCGACGTGCCTGTCGGACTTCATTCGAAGCTTCGGCGAACGAGCGCTAAGGCGAAAGCTGGACGAAGAAGACATCGCGTTCTACAGCAAACCGGCCGGAGACGCTCCGTTCGACAGGGCGGATTGGGCCGACGTGATCGCCGTGATGCTCGGCTCTCCGTACTTTTTCTACTTTGTCGAACATGGCCAGGACGATCCGGTCGACTCGCGTCCGGACCTCCACGCGGTAGGCGCGTACGAACTCGCGTCGCGTCTGTCGTACCACTTCTGGCAAACGCTGCCGGACGACGAGCTGCTGAGCCACGCGCGATCCGGAAAGCTGCTCGAACCGGACGTGTACGAAGCTCAGGCGGATCGCTTGTTCAAGACCGCGCGCGCCCGCGACACAATCTCGCAGTTCTATTCCGAATGGTTCCGACGAGGCGACGTTCGACCGCTAAACTCGCTGACCGGCACCGCGGCTTTCGATACGCTGCGCGGAAGCTTCGACCCGTCGGCCAGCCTGCACGAGGACATGTTCGCCGAGGTCACCGACATGGCGCTTTATTACTCACTGGATAAAAAAGGCAGCATCGCAGACTTCTATCGCAGCAAGAAATCGTTCGCGCGCACTCAAGAACTCGCCGATTTCTACTCAGTACCGGTCTGGGACGGCAAAGGCGAGCCGCCTGATTTCACGGAGCCCGAGCGACAGGGTCTGCTGACGCGAGCAGCGATGGTCGCCACCGGTATCGCCAACACCCGCCCGATCATGAAGGGTGTGTTCATCCGACGCGCTCTTTTGTGCGACAAGCTACCCCCACCGCCCGCCAACGTGATGGCGACGACCCCAGAACCGGAAGCCGACGCCACGTCACGGCAAGTCGTCGAAGACCTCACTGGCGGCGGCTCGTGCAAGAGCTGTCATGCTGAACGCATCAACCCGCTCGGGTTCGCGACGGAGAACTTCGACGCGCTGGGCAGGCCACGAAAGAACGAACAGCTGATCGATCTCGTCACCGGCAGCGTTCAGGGTACCGCGCCGGTGAACACCGAGGTACGCGCCTCGGTCACTCCAGAAGACGATACCGTTGTCCAAGACGGCGTCGAGCTCCAAGAGCACATGCTCAAGAGCGGCAAGCTCGAGGCGTGCTTTGCTCGAGCCTACTTCCGCTTCACGTTTGGGCGGACCGAGGACGTCACTCGCGACGCCTGTGCGCTCAAGGTGGTCCACGAGCCGATACGCGACGGCGGCGCTTTGGTGAACGCCCTACGCGCGGTGGTATCGGCGCCGGCATTCAAACAACGCAATTTCGCCGACGACGCAGCGGCACAGGAGGATTCGGAATGAAGCTGTCCCGACGCCAAGTGCTGTGCGGACTCGGCGGCATCACGGTCGCGCTGCCGCTGCTCCCGTCCTTGCTCGACAAGCGTGAAGCCCACGCAGCACCCGCCAACGCACCCCGCCGTTTCCTCGCGCTACGGACCGGCCACGGCGGCGTGTTCGGTGCCAACATGTATCCGGCTGACGCGACGCTGACCGACCAGCAGCAATACGCGGGGCACGAGATCCGCCGCGGCGACCTCTCGTTATCGACCTCGGGGCAACGAGCCATGCTGTCGCCGGTGTTGAGCGCCGCGAGCGACCAGCTCACGCCCGCGCTCGTCGCCAAGATGAACGTGCTGCGCGGACTCGATGCACCGTTCTACTTGAGTCACAACCGGGGCGGCACGCTCGGCAACTTCGGCGACAGTGACCACGAAATGCGGGAGTTCATCCCGACCTGCGATCAAGTGCTGGCCTGGTCACCCAACTTCTACGGTGATCTCAGCACGATCTTGCTCAGAAGCGCCGTGATCGGCGCCGGCGGCATGTCCTGGGGCCACACGACCCCGGAAGACCCGAACTCGCCGGTTGAGTCGCTCCACGCCGAAACCAGTTCGCTGTCGCTGTTCAACCAGCTGTATCGCGACCCCGGCAATCAGATGGAGCCGCGCAAGCCCATCGTCGACTACGTCCTCGAAGACTACAAGCGGCTGCGCAACGGTAACCGGCGTCTGTCCAAGGCCGATCGGCAGCGCCTCGATGCGCACGTCGCCAAGCTGGACGAAATCCAGCGCCGGCTCGGGGTCCAGCTGAGTTGCGACGGTGTCACGCCGCCAACCCAGGACTCCGGCCCCATGCAGCAGCAGCCGGACTTCTTGCGCAACCCACCTCGCCACACAGAATACTGGCAGCTCCTCAACGACGTGATCGTCGCCTCCCTGAGCTGCAACACGACCCGGATCGTCACCCTCATGGTCGGGGACATGTGGTCTGACGGTGGCGCCGTCGGGTGGTTCCACGACACCCCGCTCGAATGGCATCAAGAAGTCGCACACAAGAGCCACCTTTCCGACCGGCAACCGATGATCGCCGACTCCCACAGTCGGTTCTTCGAGCACGTGTTCGTCGACCTAGCGCAGAAGCTCGACGCCGTTCAGGATCCGGAGGGCGGCAGCTTGCTCGATAGCTCGCTGATGTTTTGGACCCAGGAATCCGGGTCCTACACGCACGATCCGATCGAGCTGCCGATCGTCACTGCCGGTGGTGCTGCTGGCTGGCTCAAGACCGGTAACTACGCTGACTACCGAAACCTCAACGTCGTTGCCCACGACGGCGCGGGCGAGAACGACGGAGGCGAAGTGACCCACGTCGGGCTCATCTACAATCAGTTCCTCGGCACCGCGATGCAGGCGATGGGGCTAGCGCCCAGTGACTACGAGGTCGAACCGGGCGGAGGTTTCGGACACCTCTACGAGGCGACCGAAACCTGGTATGCGGGCTATCAAAAGTACCCAAGCTCGGTGAAGAGCGCGCGCGGCGAGCCGCTGCCGTTTCTGAAAGCGTGAGCGCGGCGCCCGACGGGAGCAGCGCTCGGAGCCCACGTGACGCTGACTTTAGACGGACCGGCCCTGCGCTGCGTGCGCAACTGTACGCCGCTCTGCACCAGGGCAACCCCGGCGATCTTGATTACTATGTAGAATTCTGCAGGGGTGCCGATTCGGTGCTCGAGCTGGGTTGCGGATTTGGCCGCCTGACGTGCCCGTTAACACAGCACTGCGACGTCGTCGGCGTCGACAACGACCCGGCGATCCTGGCGCTCGCCCGTCAGCGCGCACAGTCGCTCACCGCCAAGCGCTCTTCGGCTTTGACGCTGATGGTAGGCGACATTCGCAACCTGCAGCTCGACCGTCGGTTCAACCGCGTGCTGCTGCCGTTCAACACGCTGCTTTGCATGGTGACTCCGGACGACCTGCGCAACTGCCTGCGGGTCGTCGCCAACCACCTGTCGCCATTGGGCCGAGCAGCGCTCGACGTCTACAGCATGGATTCGATGCGTGATGACGGCCCCGAAGCCGGCGAGG
>JAUIKB010001146.1 GCA_030430975.1 Polyangia bacterium | reverse complement strand
CCTTGACCATTTACACCGAGAAATAGGCGACCAGTTTCGCCCCCCGACGATCCTACGCCAAATGGTGCGTGCCGGCCGATTAGGAAAGAAGGCCGGTATCGGCTTCTATCGCTGGACCGACGACGGCCCACAGCCGCTGTAGATCCCGATCCCTCGAGGCGGGCAGCACGCGCGCAACCGCTGCGGCGCATGTTAGGCTAGCGGCATGCCGATCGAACCCGTCTACGTCGTCGATGCCATCCGAACGCCCATGGGCAAGTACCGCGGGGGGCTCGCGAAAGTCCGCACGGACGATCTCGCCGCCCACGTCATCCGCGCGCTGACTGAACGCAATGCGGCGCTGAGTTCCGGGGTCGATCAAGTCGTGTTCGGATCGACCAACCAGGCCGGCGAGGACAACCGCAACGTGGCGCGCATGGCGCTGCTGCTCGCTGGCCTGCCCTACGAGGTGCCCGCCGTGACGGTCAATCGCTTGTGCGGCTCCGGACTCGAAGCCATCAACGAGGCGGCGCGGATGATCGCGCTCGGCGACGCGCAGGTCGTGATCGCCGGCGGCGTCGAGAGCATGACGCGCGCGCCATACTCGATGCCGAAGTCCGAGGAAGCGTTCATGCGCGCCAACCCTAAGATCTACGACACGACCCTCGGCTGGCGGTACCCCAACCCCAAGATGGCGGAGCGCTTCGACCTCATCGGCATGGGCGAAACCGCCGAGAACGTCGCGACCAAACACGGCATCAGCCGCGACGAGCAGGACCAGTTCGCGCTCAACTCGCACAAGAAGGCGGCTGACGCTTGGGAACAGCAACTGTTCGCGGGAGAGATCGCTCCCGTGTCGGTGCCGCAGCGCAAGGGACCGGATCTGGTTTGCGATCGTGACGAAGCCGTCCGTCCCGACACGACTATCGAAAAGCTCGCCAAGCTGAAGGCCGTTTTCAAAAAGGACGGCAGCGTCACCGCCGGCAACTCGTCGCCGCTCAACGATGGCGCCGCCTGCGTGCTGCTGGCGAGTGAATCCGCCATCAAAGCTGCCGGCGCGACACCCAAGCTCCGCTACGTCGCTTCTGCGACTGCCGGCGTCCACCCGAGCTACATGGGCGAGGGACCGATCCCCGCGACCAAAGCAGCGCTCAAGCGTGCTGGCCTCAGGGTTCCGAACCTCGACGTAGTCGAACTAAACGAGGCGTTCGCCGCTCAGAGCCTGGCGTGCATCCGGGGCCTCGAGCTGGACCCGGCCAAGGTCAACGTGCGGGGTGGCGCGATCGCACTGGGGCATCCGATCGGCTGTTCCGGCGCCCGCATCGTGACCACGCTGCTCGGCGCGATGCGGGCCGACGACAGCGCCAAGCGCGGACTCGCATCGCTGTGCATCGGCGTTGGACAGGGCATTTCGACGATCTTCGAGAAGGCGTAGCCCTCCGTGCCGACCGGCTGGGGGCTGCGGATCGCCGGCGTATTTCGCCCGCTTCGCCACGAGGCCGCCACGATTGGTCGAAGCTCGCTGTGCGCATTTCCGATCGAAGGGGCGCGGGTATCGCGGGTTCAGGCAGTGCTCGAACTGCGGGACAACATCTGGTGGCTAGCGCGGGTTGGTCGCGGTGCTGTGGTCGTCGTCAACGACCACGAACTCGCGGACTCCGCGGCGCTAAGCGAATCGGACGAGATCCGAATCGCTGAATTTTCGGCGACCCTCGAGCGAGCGCAACCTGCGGAAAAAGCCATCGAATGCTCGTGGACGACCTAAGCCGCGGCGGCGCCCCGTAGAGCAGCTCACCGCGCGGCGGTTGACTTCGGAATTTCCGTGTGTCAGGTGAAGAGCATGGACCGCTTTTCCCGACATAGCGCTGAGACGACGTCTGTCGTCGTCTCGGTCGATTGCGCACAGCGCATGTCGGGTTTCTACGTCAAGCCGCTCGGCTGGCGTACCGCGGACCCCAAGGCGCCGATGACCTGACGAACCAC
>JAUIKB010000106.1 GCA_030430975.1 Polyangia bacterium | reverse complement strand
TTTTCGTCACCGGTTTCGACGAGTACGCGATCCGAGCGTTCGAGGTCAACGCACTCGACTACCTGTTGAAGCCGGTAGACCCAGACCAACTTGCGCGTGCGCTGTCGCGCCTTACGGCGGAGCGACGCGAGGAGAGCCCAGGTGGACCGTTAGAGCTGGATGATGTTGTCTGTTTGCAACATGGCAAAGGCATGAAGTTCGTCAAGGTGTCGGAGATTACCTACATCGCGGCTGCGGACGACTACTCTGAAGTGTACTGGGACGGGCCTGTGTCGACCCTGGCGAACCTGTCGATCCGCGAGTGGGAGCGACGGCTTCCATCGGCCCGATTCGTGCGATGCCATCGGGGCTACATCGTCAACCTTCACGCGATCGACAGCGTAGAGCAACTGGGTGGGACATGGCGGATCCACTTGAGGGACGGTCGTCATCTGCCGATGAGCCGCCGCATGGCGCGCGATCTCAAGGCGCGGCTGGCACCTTAGTCGCTAGGCGCGTCAGCGCAGCAGCGAAATCCAGCCTCGTAGCCCCAGTCTTCTTCTTTGTGGAAGCGCACGGTAGGACGGCACCGGTTGCGCACAGGTCCCCACCAGCCACCCTTCAGTCCGGAACGGTTTGGGTACTTTTTTCCGGGCAGGTTGACCCACTCGTTGGCGTTCCCGTTCATGTCGAAAGCACCGAAAGGTGACACGCACTGCGGATACGCGCCCGCACCTGCCCGCTGATCTAGGTAGTCGAAGTGCTCTTTACAGCCGGGGCTCTTTTGGCAGCGTTCGAATGTCTTCAGGCTCTTTTCGCGTTTTCGATACGGACGGTCGATCAGGCACTTGGTGGCGTCGCGCTTGTAGCCGTAGACGTGCGGGAGGCTCTGCTCGCCCTCACACGCGAAGAGCCACTCGTCCTCGTCGCATAAACGCTTCCCGACCGACTCGCAGTGCTTTTTGGCTTGGGTCCACTGCACCAAAACCAGTGGCTTCTCGCCTTTCTTGTTCGGCCACTCGTACATGTCGATACAGAACCGCATGGGACGGCGTTCGTTGGAGAGGCAGCGAGACGGTGCTTCGTACTCCAGACAACGTTCGCTAGCCTTTTTGTTGCGCAGGTATTCTGGGTGGTGCTTCAAGCACTTCTGAAGCGCGTTGGGACAAAACGAGCCGGCGACGAGCACCATCGACGCCGGGCAGGGGTTGGGCGTTGTGGCGCTGGAGGGCGCTGACGATGGTGGCGCGGATGGGGCTCCGGATGGCGAAGACGGAAGTGCCGACGATGACGCGGACGTGGTGGACTGCTGTTCGGCTCGGTCCGTTTCTCGACACGCACTCGAACCGGCGACCGCAAGCCACAGCGCGATGTGGGCGGGGCGTAGCATGGCAACACGGTAGTCGAAGGCGACAGGGTTTGATATGCGATCAAACATGGCGAATGTTGGACGCGCGGCTGCCTGGTTCGCCGCTTTAGCGGCGGGGCTCGAAGTCGGCTTGCTGCTCTTCAGATGAATCGGTCGCTGCTGCTGCGTGCTCGCTCGCTCGCCGAATCCGGTTGGGCGTACGCGATCGTGTTTGGGGCAGCTTTGGCCACAGCGCTGTGGAGTTCTGCGCGAGTCGGCGTGTCGTTTGACGAAGTCAGTCGACTGGGTGCGGTGCAGGCGGCGACAGAACTGATCCATGCGGTCGCTGACAACGGTTTCGCCGCGTTGTTGGCTGATGAGGCCAGCCCGATCTACGCGTCGACCAAACGCCATGGGACGCTCTTGGTACTGCTGAGCGCCTGGTCGCGGTTGTCGCTTGGTCGTCTGGGTCTGATCGAGCCGGTCTCGAGTTTGCGGTTTGCCTGGCTCGTGTGCGGTGCAACCGCTCCGGTGCTGTTGATGGCGCTGTGTCGCCGCGGTCTAGGACCGTCGCTCGCCCTTTTGGCAGCGGTCTGTCTTCTCGCTCAGCCGGTGTGGCAGCACGCTGTCGCAACGACCTCGCCGAGTGTGACGCTGGCGGCGTTGTATCTCGGTGTAGCGTTGCTGCACACCGTGAGCTTGGGCGATCCGCGCTGGCGGTGGAGTCTGGGGTGCGCAGCGCTGCTGGGTGTTGCGGTGGCCATCGACCGCGCAGCGCTGTGGGCGGTGCCGGTTCTGGTGCTGCAGCGTCTCGTAGGCTCGTCGACGGCTAGCGCCCGAGTGCCGTTGTGGGTCGGGCTCGCTCCGCTGGTCGTGCCCGTCGCCATGATTGCAGCTGCGCCGCATCTCTGGGGAAGACCTCCGGTCGAAGTGGTCGCGTGGGTATTCGACGCGCTGCAGCACAGCGAACGTGCAGTGCGGTTCCTTGGCGAACCGGCGGTCACGACTGCGCCGTCGTACGGACTCGTCGTCTTGGCGTTGCGAACGCCGCTGGCTCTGTCTGTGGCCGCAGTGGTCGGCTGCGGGGTGCTAGTTCATCGCGAGCTAGCCAGACGGTTCGCGAGCGGCTCACTTCGACCCAAGCCAGATCCTTCACGGCTCGCGCAGCTCGTCGGCATCGTGTTAGCGGGCAGTCTGCTGCTGGCGCCCTGGTTGCCGGCACCGCTGCGGCGGTTCCCGCCCAGCGTCGAACTGCTGCTTCCGCTCCTAAGCGTACCGGTAGCGATCGGTCTGGCTAGGTTGGGGAGGCTTCTAGACGCTAAGCTCGGTTTTGCTCTGCTTTGCGTGCTCACCGTCGGGATCGGTCTTGCCGCCCTGAAACACGTACGTACGGGCAGCGCTTACACAACTGCGCTTCTGCGCGGCGCGCCCCACCGATCCGGTTGGGTCGATACGACGGACGGAAGTGAGCTCGGTGGGCTTCAGGGGACAAAGTGGTCGGCGACGCCGCTGCACGCGCCGTCTGTGCCGCCAGGCTGGTTGGCACTCATGGCCCAGCGCGGTGCGTTCCCCTGGCGCAAGCGACCTGGCGATGGGCGTTACCGACTGCATCGGGGGGGCGGTGCAGAGTCCACGGTTGTGGTCGAACGAGAAGGTGTGCCGCTTTGGAGTGTTACTCTTAGCGAGTAGCTTGCTGGTTGCCGTAGCAGACGCTTTCGAAGCCGCAGCGCGCGCGGCGACAGCGGCTTCGCGCCACGTGCGGCCAATCGTCGCTCCAGCGACTCGCCGCCAGTCGCGCGGCCAGGTCGAGCAGATGAGGATGTCGTGGTCGTTCCAGCCATGACGGCTCCGGTCGTTCTGCTAGCAGCGGTACCAGGCCGACGCGCACTTGCTCCGTTTCAAATCGAAACATCGCCGCTAGGCGATAGGTCTCGAGCTGAAAGCGGTATCGATCGAGGTGTGCCTTGCTGGCGAGCTTGTAGTCGAGCACGTCGACGGCGCCGTCGGAGCGGCGGAGCGCGACGTCGAGCGTGCATCGAAGCAGCAGCGTGGGTTGGGGGGGCCGCTCACTACTTGGGAGTTCCGCATCGAATAATCCGAGCTGCCGGGCGGTCGCACGATTCGCTTGGGTCTCGGCAATCGGGACGGTCACCGCTAGCTCGCGATGGACCGCGCGAGCGGTGCGAGCGACGTCGGCGACGTACGCGGACTTCAGGAACCGGACGATGCCGCCGGCGACTTCGTCGGGCGGTGGGCCTCGGAGCAGCCGCTGCAGTCGCGCCGCTATAGCGCTCTGGTCGATCGGGTCGGAGCCGTCCAAGGCGCAGGTCTCGAGTACGGCGTGGGCTGCTACGCCGAGGGCACGAAAGTCCCACTCGCCGGCGGCGCTGTCATGGGCGCCATCGGTTGGTTCGACGGGTGTCGGCTCATCGATAGCGCATACGTGCAGCAGGCGGAACCGCCGTGGACATATGGCGAAGTCGCGCAGGGCCGTTGTACCTACCGAGATGGTCGACTGCTGGGGCGAGCTGGGGCGCGTGATGGCGTCTGCTGGGACATCTATGTCGGGTGCGTCCTCGACGCTGGCGGCTTCCAGCAGATCGTGCGCTGATAGGCGGGTGACGCGGGCGATGTCGTCGAGGGTTCCGTCCTCTAGCAGGCCAGCGAGGGTAGCGTGCAAGGAGTTCGCGCGAGGCTTTTCGGCTTCGGGCAATACAAACGCCAGGTGATCGGCCGCGCGTGTCATCGCTACATAAGACAGGCGCTGTCGTTCGGCGGTCGCGCGCAACGCCCCAACGTCCTGGGCTTGTCGCAGCAGCGGCGTCCAAATCGGGCCGGCTTCGCCTTTGTGGCGCATGACGAGCGTGGGGTCGGGCAATGCCGCGACATCCAGCATGCGAACGCTGGGGCGCTCGACCGTTTCGAGGTCGACCAGGATCACGTGGGGAAACGCAAGCCCTTTGCTGGCGTGGATCGTCAGGATGCGCACCGCCTCGTCTTCGTCGCTGAAGATCGCGGCCTCCGTCTCGTCCGCATCGATGGCGATCTGTCGATCGACAAATCGCACGAACGCCGGCAGTCCACCGCCGCGACTGGCAGCGATGTCCATCAGGCGACTAACGTTCGCTAGCCTAACCGCGCCGCGCGGCAGCCGAGTGGCCACCTGTTCCAGCTCGAACACCTCGCTGGCGTGCTGAATTGCGTCGCGGGGTGAAAGACGGCTGGCGAGCTGGACGAACTGATCAAGGCGTTCGGCCAACTGGTCGCGTTGCGCTCGCCATGCTGGGTTGTCGATTCGCACTGCGCCCCATTCACTGACCGGTCGCAGGCCGCGCGAGGGGTCGCACAGGTGCGCCAACAGCGGGTCGCTCAGCCCGCCAAAGGGACCTCGTGCCACGACGGCCAAAGCGTGTCGGTCGAGCGGGTCGACGGCCAACCGAAGCGCGGCGATCACGTCGCGGATCTCCGGCATGCGGTAGAGCGCACGGCCCGCCACGACGTAGGGTAGTTGGAGGCGCGACAGCGCAAGCTCTAACAAGGGCATCGTCGCACGTCGACGCGCCAACAGTGCGATGTCGCGGAGCGCCACGCCTTCACGGCTGAGTCGCTGTGCTAGCGAAGCGGCGACATGCGCGACGCGCAGGTGGTTGTCCGCGGTGGCGACAATGGGTGCGGCGTCGTCTGGGACGGCACCGTGATCTTCGACGATCGTCACGCGTCCGCAGTCGCCGGTAGCGTCAGGAGGCAGTCGCAGCGCTTCCGACGCAGCGTACCGAATCTCGAACGCGCTGCTGGCGACCGACGGGAAATCACGGCCTGCGATCGCGTTGATCGCTTCGACGACCGGTGGCGTGGAGCGGCGACTGACGTTTTGGGTGAAGAACTCCGCGACAGGCTCGGCGCCCGCAGTGACGCCGGCCAAATCGAGCGCTTCACGCGCTGCTTCGCCGCTCAGTGCAGCTGCCAGTTCGGTAAACACGGCGACGTCGGCACCGCGAAAGCCGTAGATCGACTGCTTGCGATCGCCCACCAGCACCAGGCCGTCCCGCGCGATATCGGCGGGCGCCGGGACGGCTCCGGGACGCCGAGCCTCGCGCGATTCGGGTCGTTCGCGCAGCAGGAGCAACAGGTCCCGCTGCACCCGGCTCGTGTCCTGAAACTCGTCGACAAGCAGGAGCTCGATCCGCGCCGCCGCCTGCGCCGCTAACGCAGGGTGGTCGGCGAGGGCCTTGCGCGCTAGGCGCATGAGATCGCCGAACGACAGGGCACCCCGTGCGCGTCGTCCGGTGTCGATACGCCGACTAACGTCGAACAACAGCTCGGCGATCCAGGACTCGTCAGCGTCCATTTCCGACGCGCACCGTGCAAGCTGGGTCAACGCCAGAGCGCGAGCGGCGTTGTTGCTGCCGCGGATCTGAGATCGAAACTCGTGGAAATCAAGCCACGCGGGGAACTGCTTGAATCGTTTGAGCGACCGGATTTCGAATAGCTGCTCTAGGTTGCCGGCTAGCTCGGGCGAGACCGTCGGCAGACGACCCGGACGCGGCAGGTGCGCGAGCACGTTTCGCGCGGGCTCCGCGAGGTCGGGTTCAGCGCTGTTCGCCAACGTAGTCACTAGCTCGTGAAGCCGATCGAACAGCAGCACGGCCTGTTGCGTCACGGAGCCAAAGCGGATGTCATCCGCTTCAAAGCCCTCTTCGTCGAGCTTGGCTGTCACCACCAGCAGCGTCGAGCGTGCGCCGTCGAGACCGTAGCATGCGTCGATAAATCGCTCCGCCTGGCGACGGCTCTGTTCGTGCTCTAGGGCGTTGGCCAGCGCGTCATCGATGGCGCGCTCGGCTTCCTCGAACGCCGCGCTTTCCTCCAAGATCGCGAACTCCGGCGTGATATCGAGCTGCACCGCGTGTTGACGGAGCAAGCGCGCTGCCAGCCCGTGGAGCGTGTCGATCGTTGCTGCGGGGATTTCCTCCAACGCTTCGCGGGCGCGACGGCGAAGTTCGACGAGGCCGACTGCTTCGGCCGTTGCCGACAGACGGTCATCGAAACACGCCAACACCGAAGCCGTATCCTGTGCCTCTGCGACCGCGCTGAGCGCGCCTTCAATCCGCGCTCGTAGTTCGGCGGCCGCGGCGCGCGAGAACGTTGTGGCCACCAGCGCTTCGGGGCGGACGGGTGCGTCGACGCCCACGCCCAAGACACGCGCCAGGAAGACCTGTGTCAGTACATAGGTCTTGCCGGTGCCGGCGCTCGCGGCGATGACCGCGTTGCCTTGGATGCCGGGAAAATCAGTCATGCGTTCGACCGATCGATGGCAGGGGCGGATAGCGGTCGACGGCAAATGTCGCGGGCGTCACATCGAGGGCAGTGCTTGGCGCTCTGGGGGCGGGGTTCGACTTGGCCTGCGTGAAGGGTCTGCAGCGCGCGGTTTGCCCTCGCGATCGCGTCCGTCGTCGCGTCGTCGCGAAGGTTCGCGGTCACAGCGCGGAACTCGGGCCGTCGTTTTTGCAAGTAGAGATAACCGGATTCGACATCGCGGGCGTTCATGCTGCGCGCGGCAGCGACCGCATAAAGCCAGGGTTGCAACAGCTGCTGGCTGAGCTCCTGTTTGGTCGGTCGACCGCCGGACTTGTAGTCCACAACGCGGATGCGGAGACCGTCAGACGACGCGTCGATTCGATCGATTCGGCCCGCACAGAAGCCGCTCTGCAGTTCTAACGCGGGCCAGACCTCGTCGCTGCCAAATGCCTGCTCTCCGACCAGGAAGTGGACGGCCGCTTGTTCGCGCACGGACCAGCGAACAACTGCCGCGATGTCGTCCAGAGTGGCCCGAACGCTCGCCTGCCGGAGCGCGGACTCGGCGTCGGTCAGCAGTTTCGCTCGCGCGGCATGCATCGCGAGTTCCTCGAGTTCTTCTGCGGTGCGGGTCCCCCACAGGCCGCTGGTTGCGGTCATCGCGGCGTGCAGGCCGGCGTGGAACAAAACGCCGCGCTCGCGAATACCGAGCGCCTCACCTTTTAGCTCGGTTCGAGAAGCGCGCAGCGCGCCTCCGACGAAGCCTAGAAATGGGCAGCGTAGGAATCGCTCCAGCAGCGTGACGGTGACGGGTGTATCGGGACTGCCGCCTCCGACCCAAGCGCTCAGGTCGCCGGCGGATCCGTGGTCCGGGCCGCCCGGTGATTCGGGGTTCATGAAAAACTCGTGTCGCTGGCGTTCGATGCGCGCGCGACGGAGTGTTTCGAGCCCGGGCGGCTGGCGCGGAGCGAGCCGACTCGCAGCGGCGTCCAGAACACTGCCGGGCTCGCGCCCCACGTCCGTCGCTCGCGCCCGCAGGGCGAGCGCCCATCGACTTGGAGAGTCAGCTCCGCCGCGCTCGTCCTGGCGAGCCCAGGTTACGTGGCAAGTCGTGGTAGTCGCTAGAAGCCATTCGAGCGCCAGTTGTTGTGCGCGGCGAATCTCGGTGCTGCCCCAGGGACGGCGCCCCTTGGGCAGCGCTCGAATCGTCTCGCCCAATAGCTGCTCGGCGCGTTCGGTCACACGGTCCATGGCCGACGATGCGCGGCAGATAACTGCGAGGTCGAGTGTGAGGCCAGCAAGCTCAGCAGGCCGTCCGATTCGGACGGCGCCAGCTCGCGCCGCGCCGCGCGCCACGCCGAGCCCGCCGACTGCGGTTTCGACCTCGTCACTCAGCACAGCGGCGGTGATCGTTTCGTCCTGCAAGCCGAGCGCCGTGGCTGCATCCGCTATTCTGTCGAACGCCGTCGACAGCGCTCGCGCTCCGCTGGCTTCATCGCCCAAGACGCGCAGTAGATGTCGATTGCCGCTGTCCGCCAGATCGAGTGCTCGCGATGTGCTGCGGTGGTTTTCCAGTAATCCGACATCGGCCAGAAGCGCTTGCCACGCGGTCGTCATAGCCGCGCGCGGCGACGGGCGCGTCAAAGCGCGAACGTCGGCGAGCATACGACCGAGTTGCTGCGTTGCGGTCCGTGCGTGCTGGGTGCCGCGCGCTGACAACTCGCGCTCCAGTTGGCGTCCATCGCGGTCGACCGTCGTCGACAGGCTGGCGACCGCCCGCGCCAGCCTCAGCCGCGAGCCGACGTCGCGGCTGCCCGTCCAGCGTTGATAGTCGGCGTCGGGTGCTCGCAGCACGTCGACGATCCCGTCTCGGGTGATCGGACCTCTTACGAGGCGCATTAGGGCGAGCGCCGCGAACGTGCGCGGGGCAGCCAGCGGCGGTCTTCCTCTGGGTTCGGTGAATGGGATTCGCCCGGCGTGGAGGGCCGATCTCAGCGGTTCCAAGAACGCTTCGGTTAGGCGCACGGGGGCGATCGCCACGCGCTCTGGTGCCACGCCACTATCGATTGCGCGCAGCACGATGGCGGCAACGCGGCGCGCCTCGGCGTCCGCGTTGTGGGCCTCGCATAGTCGCGGCTCTGCGATTCGACCCGCGAAGCACAGCGTTGGCGGCGAAGGCGCCGACGCCCAATGATTCTCGAGCTCCGTCGCCCAGCGGTCGGCGGCGGGTTGCCCATCGCGCGGAATCTCGACCGTCACGCCCTTCCCGCCGCGTTCGAGCAATTCGGCGTGCAGCGCCTCGACTAGTGCCAACTCGTCTGGCTGTAGCCCGCATGCGCCGCGGAACTGAATCGCGCGAACCCAGTTGGGCAATGCGGAAGCGGCTGACGCGGCCAGCCACGTGTCGGACCGACGATCGCGTAGTCCCTGACTTGCGAGCAGCTGGTGCATGTCCCGCCAGACGGCCGCGATTTCCGCGCCGCGCTCGCCCGTCGCTTCGACCTGTGCCGGCGGCGCGCCCGACCGGACCAACGCACCGATGACGGTCTCCACCGCACGAGCGATCGAACCTCCGCGATCGCTGACGGACGCCGCGGCCATGCGCGTCATCTCCGGCGTCGCGGGTTCCGTGGCGTAGCGATCGCGGACGCAGTGTTGAACCAACGCCCGCAGGCTCCAAGCCATCTCCCCACGCAGAGCGAGCTCGTCGACGTGCCGCTGCGATGGCACGATCCACAGTGTTGAGGCCGACGCTAGGCTCACTGAGCGCGCCACGTCTGGACCGACACCGGTCCTGCGCCGTCTGTTGCGATGAGTCGGATCTTGTGTGTCGCGGCATCTGTCACGCAGAGCGGCCCGCTAGCGGGTGCGAGCGCGAAGCGGGTCCCGAGGTCCCCCGCCGCGACGACCCGCGCTGACGCATCGATGATCTCCACACGCAGTCGCTGCAGTTCAACCGTGCCGGTTGCGGCGACTCGAATGCACTTGGACGACTCGACCGACGCGATATCGACGAGCTTGGGTTTGCCACTTCTGAGCGTCACGACGTCAGGTTCGGCCTGAACGGGCTTCATGCCGCGACCGCATGCCGCGAGCAGCTGAGCTAGATCGGGGCGAGCTTCGGTGTCGGGAGCCACGTCGCGATGACATCCGTCGGGTAGCTGTGCGGGGCGTACGCTCGATGCTGCGCCTGCCGGCGCGACCGACGGGGCGGGCGACGCGCTCGCGCTGGCCGCGGCCTGCGCCGCAGGTCGTTTGGTGGCCGGCCGATCACATCCGCACGCGGCCGCGACAGCGAGAACTTGGGCAGCGCGCGTCCAGGACACCCGTGGCGGGTAGCTAGGAGCCCGCTCCGGGTCAACCGCTATTGCGTGCGCGGCGCTTCTTGCGGCGGAACTTCTTCTCGGCTCGACCTCGCGCGCCCGTGACGGCTTCGTCAGCGGCGTACGCCGTCTCGCCGGTAATCAGCGAGTTCGGCGCGGGGAAGGTGGGGACCAGGAGCAGTTCCATGTTCAGCTGAGTATTTTCCTTGTCGATTGGGGTGAGGATCCAACGCGCGTCCAGTCGTTTGACGTTGCCTTTGAGCATGTGGGCCTCGATGACCTCCGTGTTGCCGACCTTTTTCGGTGGTCCGAAACGAACCACCGCCCAGATCTTTCCCGCTCCGTTGAGAACGTGGACCTGCAGGTAGACGTCGGTCGACTTGCCTTTGCGGCCGACTATCCGGGCCTTCTGGAACTTCGAGATGAACCGCGCGTAGTTCTTGTAATCCTCGACCACTTTTCGCGTGGTCTTCATATCGGCCTTGATGGCGATTCGTGCGCAACCAGCTTCGACCGAGCTCTTGTTGGTCTTCTTGGTGTAGCGCTCCGAGTCGCGCTTTTT
>JAUIKB010001145.1 GCA_030430975.1 Polyangia bacterium | reverse complement strand
CCAGACTAAGCAGTTCTACCTTTAGGCGCCGCAGCTGCGCAGCGCTAGGGTTGCGAGATGCTCCGCGGTCCAACGCTGCTGATCGGCGACGTTCATCAAGAAGACGAGCTGTTGGCAAAAGCGCTGGCGTTCGCGGACCAGCTCGCGATCGGTGACATCCTGTGCACGGGGGACGTTTGCGACGGGCAAGGAGATCTGGTCGAGTGCTGCCGGTTGCTCGAGCAGGCGAACGTTACGACTGTGCGTGGCAATCACGACCGCTGGGCGCTGAGTGGCCGGATGCGCGATTTGGGCCACGTCGCCGACCCGGCGGCCGTCGAGACGTGTCGCACGTTTCTGGAAGCGCTGCCTCCGACGCTCGATATCGAGACGCCGGTCGGATTGATGCAGCTATGTCACGGCGTGGACGATGACGACATGATCTTCTTCAACGAGTACGACGACGGCTACGCGCTCGAGATGAACTTTCCGTTGATGAAGCTGCGGATGCAGGCGCGGCATCGCCTGGTCGTCGGCGGACACACGCACCATCCGATGGTTCGCCACTTAGACGAACTGACGTTCTTGAACCCCGGCACGCTGGCGCGTGACCAGCATCCGGGCTGGGCGGTGCTGCACTTTGAGCCACCGCGGTTTGTATATTACGACGCGCTTGGCGTGGAAGCACCGCGGTCCGTGTGGTGAGGGCACATCTCCCAGCTAAGGCGCGGTCGCTGTTTGGTACGCCTGCTCGAGTGACGGTGCGTCGATGTGGTGCTTCTTTGCGAGCCACCGGCATGCATTGGCAACGGATCCAAACGCTTGGATCGGTTGTCCGCGATTCCATACGCGCACCAACTGAGTGATCGTCGTCCGAAGGACCGCGGCGCCCACGCCGCCGGTGAGGATCGCTACGGCGCTGGCGCCCCGATAACCGTTCGTGTTTCGGATCAGGTCGCCGAAGCCGGCTCGCACTGCAGGTTGGACACCGCCGCCGAGCTCGTCGCGCGCGTTGACGATGAAGAAGCCCGCGCTCACACCGTCCTGGTGGGCCTGGGCGGCGAGCTGCTGCAGCAGCTCCAGCTCGGCTGGTCGTATGGCGCGCGCTTGGTGCACCACGATGACCGGGTTGTAGACGGCGATCACACAGCCGGGCTCGGTGGTGTGGATGACGAGCTCGCCGCGTGACGGAGTGCGCACCTGGTGATGATAGCGAACCTTGATGGATCAGTCAGGCGCGCGCGGCGCGCCTGCGAAACCGCTATAGTCCGGCCACTACGTTTGCGGCCAAACTCCGCACCGAGTCGTAGGGATTCCACCGTTCGGAGTGAAAGTCGCCGTTCGGGTCCGCGGCGCCATCCGCGACCGTGTTCGCGCCGAGCATGGGCAAGCTCAAGATGCCGTCGAGTTCGCGATACACGTGGTAGAGTGCGACCACGTAGAACCGATCATCCGCGCGGGCTTCGCCTAAGGAAGTGAGCGCTAGGCGGAATTCCTCGAACAGAGACTCTTCGAACTGTTGCCAATCGAACGTGGTCATGGGGTCGAGTTTAGTGGCCCTGCACGTTGCGTGATCGGGAATTGCTTCGGAGTTCCTTCGCTCGCAACGAGCCGGGTCTCCATGACGCTTCGTGGGCTTGGGAGTCGCTGCAGTGCGATGTAGCCCTCCGCATCAAACTCGATAGCTGACTGGACCTTGGGTCCGGTTTCCAAATAGCGTGCTGGCTTGGCTGGGTCGGGCGACAGTTTGCGTTCGATCACAGCCGGGCCGGTGGGCATCGGACGCATCAGTTCAATCGTCAGGGGTGCGCCCGACTTGATCAGTCCAACCCGCCGCTGAGCGGCAAGCGTGAAGCCCAGAAGCGGCCGGCCGTGAGCGGTGCCAATTTCTGTATCGATCTTGTCTGCCCCAAAGGGTCCGGTAAGGCGATATCGGTTGTTCGGCGCCGAGGTGACGGTGAGCTTGAACTTGACCCGTTTGCCGA
>JAUIKB010000105.1 GCA_030430975.1 Polyangia bacterium | reverse complement strand
GTCCAACGTCACGTCGATTGCCCGAATACTTCGCGTGAACTCTGGGGACGCGTAAACCAGTTCACCGGACGTACAATAAAAGAACCGCGCAGTAACCAACGGCGGAGCCAACAGGATGCGTGGGCTCATCGAAATCTACAAACGCAGCCGGTCGAACTGTGAGCGACCGCTACGCCTACGCAATGTCGTGATCGCGACAAAACGCGGCTAGCGCCGGACTCAATGCCGACCTGATGGCATCAGCGACCCGTGGCACATCGAGTTCGCGCTCGGTCCGCGCTGTGCACGTCGGGTCGCGCATCAGCACGTGGATCATCGCGAGCGAAGGTTGCCAACCCAACGCTGCCAACGACTCAGCGAATCCGCGATGATGCGACCCACCCCCCGGCGTCGCGCTGCCGTTTACCCAACTGTACCAATCCGTGCGGTCCCCAAACCCGAGCGCAACGGCCTCGACCTCGCAGTCTTCGAGCGTCTGGCGGAACGTGAACGCCGGCCTCGCAGCCCAGGCCTCTCGGTGCGCAGCGTCCGACCGATTCCACGCGGACGCCAGCGCCCGTAAGCCACTCGGCGCGTCGAACACTTCTTCGTCGAGACCGGCGCGGAGACCGGGAAAAAGATGCGCCGTCTCAAACAGGAACGCGCGCAACGCTTCATAGTTCAGCCTCTCCGCACCGAAGATTTTCGGGTCCGGAAGGAATCTCATGGATACCCCGCGCCCTGCACCAAGCTCAGTGACACGCGGCGCGCCGCACTCTTTTCCTCGCTGAAATCTTTGAGTCCAACGCTCACCCTCATGCCAACCATCATAGGAACAGCTCTCGCTCAACGCCGCAATGATGAACAAACCAACCGAGTGATCTAGGCTGAGCCCAACGTGCCCATCGCGTGGTCCGCCATGTCGGATCGTGGTCCAGCGCCCTGAAACCGCCAGCCCTTGACCATCCCCCGCTTCGACCGGGAGCCCGGCCCCATCATGCCAAGCGGCAATCGTTGCTCCATCAACGACAACGCTGATCGCCGCCGCTCGACCGGCGACGAACTCGTCGATCGCGTCTGCCACGAACTCCTTCACCAAATAGAGTATTGAGCGACGAGTCCCGATGTAGAGTTCCGGGCGCCGACGCAACGCTTCCTCGGAAGAGATAACAGTGATGGTGGGTGGCGCCTCGTCGCTCATCATTACTCTGTGAACACAACGCGTACACGCTGACCGTCGCCGACGTCGACCAACTGCGCAGCCAAGTCCATCGAAAGCCGCCAGTGCTCGGCGATCGGTACCGCTCTGCGACTGCGGTCACCAATCGCTCCGTCGGCGAACACTAGCGGCGGGTAAACGCTGAGCACCTCGTCGGCACCTACTTCCGCACACTCGTCCCTGTTGCCCGACCAACGAAACGGCTCATAGAACGTGTCGAGGTCGCCAACGAACAGCCACCGCAGCCAGTCGGAATGCCCCATTTCCAGATCCTCCCATGAGAGTGAATCCGGGGCGAAGTAGAACACATCTCCAGGCTCCCCGTTGAGGCCGCCGCCGTTCACAGCAAAGAACCCACCCATCACGTCATCGCCAACCAGCAGCGCGCCCGGGAGGCGTTGCTCGGGTGCTGGCTTGGGGAGTCCGTTCCAAGTGTCGATCCCGCGCTTGATTCTGCCTCCGCCCCCACCGAGCACTCGGACATAGCCGCCGTCGACCAACAGCCCGCCGGTTTCGTATGCGAGCGCGCCCAGCGGCGATCGGGTCGTTACCTGTAGGGCGAGAAGCGCTTCTTCACCACGGGCCTGTTCGACAGCCAGAACCTCAACCGGGCGTATCGCATCGCGAATCCAGCCGCGAATCGTCACAAGCGCAGGTTCATCTCGGTTCACGAGCTCGTTCAGCGTCCGCACAACCACCAGATTACCATCCAAATCCTGAGCGCGGGGGCGATGACATCAGCCACGCTCGCGTGTAACTTTCTGGCCGATGTCCGACTCCTTCAAAGTCTGCAGCAGTTGCCGCAAACCCATCGACTACGGCTCGACTTACTATCTGTGCAGTGTTTCCACATGCCAACGTAAACGGGTGGGGCTATTCTTTTGTTCGGTTTCTTGTTGGGAGGCCCACCTTCCGGAGATGCGCCACCGCGAGGCATGGGCCGAAGAGAACACCGCGCCAACTCGCGAACAGCATGAGCAGGCGCTCGCAGCCGAGCGTCGCAAAGAGGCGGAGAAGGCAGACGCTGCCGCCGCCAAAGCCGCCAACCGCAAACGGGTCGTCGCCCAGGTGGCCGGTTCCAGCTCGACCGGGTCCGAAGTGCTCGTGGTCGTTTCGAAGTTAAAGCAGTTCATCCGCGACCAGTCGGGCATGAACACGTCGGAAGACGTCGCGGCCACATTATCCAATCACCTGCGCGCCATCTGCATCGAGGCGATCAAGGAAGCCGCGCTCGATGACCGCAAGACGGTCAAGGGGCGCGACTTCAAGAATCTCAAGAGCTGACGCGACATGCTCCAGCTGCGCGCTGACCCACACGAATTCGACCATCCAGATTCGGAAGAGTCGGTCGACTACGCGTCAGCTGACGCCAAGCAGTTCCCATCGGTCGTGGAGTTTTTGGCCGCGTGCCCGAACGCCACACACCCCAGCCCGTCAGTCCCGCCAGCTCGCTTCGACTCGTTCGATACCGACCGTTTCCGGCAAGCCCGGAAGCGGTTCTCACTCGCGTCCGTGCCTGGTGATGCCACCACGCGCGTGGCCCGGGACGCCTGGGACCACTTCGAGTTCGTCGCTGAGTTCGGCGCGACCTTCGTCTGGTTTCGCTGGCAGACAAGCGCTTGACCGCGCCGGTGCGTGCGCGCGAACAGCATGACCCACTGACTTCCAGCAAACGAGCCGTCTGGCTGCGGTCGAGCAACGTTGACGGCAACGCGACGTGACCGATGAGCTCGATAGCTACTCACAAAGCAGTCCACCCGGGGCCTACCGAGTTTGATGTTCGTGCGTTGAAGGTGTTGGCCAGCGTACTGGTGTAATTCCCCTGGCTGGCGAGCGCCTAGCTCGGCGCCTAGTACGATCCGTCCAGCGCGCCGACGCTACCCGCAACACGGATGTCGTCGATCAACACCGAGCCACGAATATCCGTGTCAGTAAATCCCTGCGCGTAAAAGCCTGTCGCGCCCGGCTTCACCGCACACGTCGCCGTCGCAACGGGCAACCCGCGCACGCCGACCGGGGCCGCCCCCGCTGCGGATCGTAGCCACAACTCCGTCAAGCCGCTCACCGGAACGTATCGATACGTCACGCTGTAGGCGTTCGAGAGCGACAGCGTGGTGAGCTGTGCGTCCTGGGTCGAGCCTGGGCATCGCAGCGTCAGTTCGCCGGTGCTGGTGATGCGCACGCCCGCTCCGGCGCGCGACTGCATCAAAGGTTCACCGCCGGACACCGGCTGAAACACTAGCGTGTAGAGCTGATGCCAGCCGCCGGGCCGCATCAGAAACTCAACCCACAGCTCGGACGGTGCCGACCAGCAGCCGATGCAAGCCAAGCCCTGAGCGCTAAAGACCCGAATGCTCTGGGCGCCACCGAGCGCGCCGACGCTCCAATCGCAGGCAGCCGATTGCGGAACGCTCGCAGGCACGGTCAACGCAGGCTGCTCGGCACCGCAATCCGTGCCGTTCGTCTCGTAGGACGACGCCTCAGCGTCCTGAAACCACAGCAGGCCGCCGGCTGAGCCCGCGCTGCCGCCCATACCCGCGCTCCCGGCCGAACCCGCGCTGCCGCTGGAACCCGCAGCGCCAGCTGAGCCCGCGCTGCCGGCCGAACCCGCCACGCCGGCCGCACTTGCCGATCCGCCGATACCGCTGGCTGAACCACCGCTGCCGGCAGCTCCACCGGACACACCGCCGAACGAACCACCATCTCCGCCTGCGGCACCCGCCTCACCGCCGGAGGCTGACGCACCGGCTTGTCCACCACTACCCGCCGTCGCGTCAGATAGCTCGCGCTCGTCGCCGAAGCCCAGTAGAGAGTCGCAGGCCGCCGTCGCCAACAGTCCCGCAATCCATACCCAACCGGCTCGCGCCACGCGACCAGTGTAGCAGCGACTGCCCCGACGAGGCGCCACCTACGTCATCACCGCCGCAAGCCGGTGGAACGAATGTGCTTTCGGCACCGCCGCCCAGCGCGAATTTCGGGGGTTTGCGCCAGAGCATAGCGGGACTTGCCGGTCGGCCTTATGACGCCGTCTTGCAAGTATTCGACACTTCACGCCAGTTCTTCTTGTGCGCCATCGCGTTCGCCGTGCTCGCGCTGTCCAGAGCCGCTGCGGCTCAACCGGCGCCTTCGGTCACTAGTAGCGTCGCCCCCGCCCCGAGCATCGCGCTGAGTGCCCCCGCAACGGACGTTGCGACTGCCAAGTCGACGGGCGCGACACCTGACCCCGTGGCGGAGCGACGAGCCGCTGACGCCCGAATCGAACGCACGCTGTCGGCTGTCTTTTCCGTCGTGGAAGAACTCAAGTCTGTCAAGGCACAGGTCCGCTCCGGCGTCGTCAAACTGACGGGAAGTGCGGCGTCCGGTGACCACGCGGACAAAGCCGTCAAACTCGCAAAAGGCCTCGACGGGGTGCTGTACGTCGACAATGACATCGACGTAGCGGTCGAGGTCACCGAACGGGTCGGACCCACGATGAACCGACTCCGCGAGCGAGCGGGTGGCTGGCTTCAGAAGCTTCCGCTATTCGGAGTAGCCATCGGCGTCATGCTGCTGTTCGCATTCCTGGGCCGCGTGGTTCGTAGTGCCAAGGGGCTGTACCGACTGATTCACGGCAAGTTTCTGCAGGAGCTAACGGCTCGCCTCTTAGGAGCTGTCGTGCTCGGGGTGGGAATCCTCATCGCCCTTGAGCTGCTCGATGCCACGGCGCTGGTCGGCGCTGTCTTTGGCGCGGCCGGCGTCGCCGGCATCGCGATCGGCTTCGCGTTCAAAGACATCATCGAGAACTACCTCGCGAGCGTCCTGATGAGCCTGCGCCGCCCATTCAAGCAGAACGACCACGTTATGATCGGCGACCGCGAGGGTAAGGTGGTCCGCCTGACGGGCCGCGAGACCATCCTAATGACGCTGGACGGGAACCACCTCAGGTTGCCCAACGCCAGCGTTTTCAAGGCAGAGATTCTCAACTACACGCGCAACCCACAGCGGCGCTTCGACTTTTCCGTCGGCGTCGGCGTCGAAGAGGACCTCACGCGCGCCGTCGAACTTGGCGTCAAGACGCTCAAAGCGACCCCGGGCATCGAGCAGTCCCCGCCGCCGGAATCCCGCATCGAAGAACTCGGCGATTCGACGGTCGCTCTCAGATTCTACGGCTGGGTCGACCAGCGCGAGGCTGACTGGGGCAAGGTGCGCAGCGAGGCAATTCGAAGAGTCAAGGTGCGTCTGGATGCGGCTGGGGTCGACATGCCCGTCCCGACCTATCAGGTAGATCTGCGTCAAGGCGCTGCTGCTGACTCTGGTGAAAAGCCGGAGCGAAAGCCGCGCCCGACCGATACAGACGTCGAGCGTAGCGCCCACGAGGTCAGTGTGGACGACTACTTAGATCGCCAAATCGAAGCCGACGAAGCCGGCGAGGGCGAAGACAATCTCCTCGACTAGTACGGACCGTGTTGAGCTGGGTCACCAGAGCCCATACACCAGACGGTAGGTAACCCGCTTGCCATAGGCTCGGTAGCGCACGTCCGTAGACAGCAAGCGTTCCTCCGCCAGGATGCGCACCACTACCAGCCCAAGCGCCAGCACCATGACAGCGCCGCCGAACCACGATTTCGACGCGACGCAACAGGCCGCGAGCATCAGCAGCTCGCCCGCGTACGCGGGGTGCCTTACCCAACGATACGGCCCGGTATCCACCACACTGCGCAGCGCGGGAAGCACGGCGAAACTCCGGCCTAGCGTCCAAAGCGAAACCGCAGCCACGAGGCCACCCGCGATGAACAACCCATGGGCAGCGGGCGGCCAGCGCTCGATATCCGGCGCAAGACCCAAAGCTGCGGCGCCGACCACGATAGCCGGAGCGGCCAGCACCAGCGCCCCAAGACCTCCCTCGCGGCGGGCTGCGGCTCGGCTGATTACCAACCACGCGACAACCCCGTGCAGCACGCCCACGACCACAAGCGACAGTCTGGCACCTGGCGCGGTGGCTGAGTGCATGAGCGCGCGAATGCCCCAGCCCAGAATGGAAGCACTAAGCAGCACGTCGAACGCCAGCGCACCGGTCGTTCGACGCGGCACAGGAGTCGCGACGCGAGTTGAGGTCAGTACAGCCAAAAGCCCCAATCCATCGCCCAAGACAGCCCGTTGATGCCCAGCAGAATCAACACATAGATAATCCAACGCGGAAATTTACTCGAACCCTCGGTCATACTTCCTTTCAATATCAGCGACTACCCGCGCTGAGGGGTTTACAGTACCCACCGCAAGTCCGGCGGTAGAACCGGTTCGTGATGAAGTCGGACATACCCGCTGCCACACACGCCCGCTGCTCAGCTTCGTGTCTCCACCCATGACCCTCACGAGCTTCCGGAGGGGGGACTCTGTCAAAGCCGAATTCCCCACCCGTCTATCGTCTCACCGCGAGCGAACAAGGTCGATCGCAATCCGCGCATCCTGTGCGACACTGCCGGTATGAAACGTCGCAGCCGGACCCGCAAACTCCTGGTCGCTTCGATCGGCGTCGCAGCCGTCGTGTACGGCTGTAAGAAAACGGATTCCGGCCCCGGCGACATGGAACGCACTGGCAACCTGATGCCACCCGAGCCACAGCCCGATGCTGCACCGACCACACCGGTGCCGGATGCGGCTCCCGCGCCCGATGCGGCTCCCGCGCCCGATGCGAACAGCGCGCCGTCTACGAGCGCGAGCGGCGCGCCGTCCGTCACGCCGCCCGAACCGTCCGAACCGCCCGTCGGAAACCTGATGCCACCGCCGCCCCCCGACGATCCGTCGAAACCGCCGCCTAAGCCGCCAAAGACTATCGCCAAGTAGCGAGCACGGCGATCGGCGACCGGGGCCGCGCCCTTGCGCGCGAACGCCAGATCCGCAACAGTATTTTCATGAGACGTCGCAAAGAGCGGGGACGGAAATTGCTGGTCGCGTCGGTTGGAGTCGCAGCGGTCACCTTCGTGGCGTGCTCGTCCGGCAGCGGGCCGGGACCCGGGACCGGCACGGACGCCGGAAGCGACGCCGCCAAGGACGTCAACCGCAACGACGTCGTCGCCAACCTGGTAGCGCCGATCGACTCCGGACCGGACGCCACGACCAAGGACGTCAACCAGCTGGATGTGGTCGCCAACTTAGTAGCCCCGGACGCCGGCTTCGGCGGAACCGGCGGAACCGGCGGAACCGGCGGAACCGGCGGGTCCAACCCGGGCGGTGCAGGCGGGTCCAGCTCCGGCGGATCCAGTTCGAACCCCGGCGGCTCCGGCGGCTCGAATTCCGGCGGCTGACCCGCAGTGGCGAATACAGCAGAGCAGCCTACTGGACTGCAGGCCCAGGCCGTAGACGCCAACGGAGCGGTCGGCGAACTCTTCGAGCTCGAACTGTTCGGCGAGGGCATGGAGCGCCGCTACCGCAAACAGCGCCCCGAAGTCGAAGCGATGCCGTGGGGCACAATGAACCCCGCAGACTACGCGCCCGAAACCGTCATCCGCGCGCGCAAGCAGTGGACCGGTGCGGCGTTCCAAGAACACCGCACCGGGATCGCCTGTGCATCGGCCCTGCGCTCGCTGCTCGAATGCCGCGCTCCGCTCGACCTGATCGCGATGGCGACCCGCTTTCCGCTGGACGAAATCGTGCACGTCGAACTATGCGCGCGCATGGCGATGGAGCTCGGGGGCGGAACGGAGATCGTTCACGATCCCGACGAGATGATCGTCGACGCCCCCGAAAACTTGCGACCGCTGATGCGCGCGGCCGACAAAGTGGTGCGCTACTTCTGTGTTGGCGAGGCGCTTAGCATTCCACTATTGCGCGGTACGTGGAAGGCCGCCAAGCATCCGCTGCCGCGCGCCGTACTCGGACGCATCGTGAAGGACGAAGCCGCTCACGGCGTGTTCGGGTTTGCGTTCCTCGACTGGGCGATCGATGACCTGTCCGCCGACGAACGAGCGCACCTGGGACGGGCCGCGGACCGTACGATTCGAGCCATCAAGAATCAGTGGAAAAGCGTCGAAACCAATCGCAGCGACGCTTACAACGAGAAGATGGGCGACGCGCTCGGCTGGATGCAGAGCGACGCGTACCTAGAGCTAGCGAAGAAGTCGATGGAGACGCAGGTCCGAGCACCGCTGCGCGAGTTCGACATCCCGCTCACCGAGTAGCCGCTGGCGCTAACTGGATCTCGAGCAGTCGTTTTCGAGACCGTGGCGGCTGACCGCGGTCGTCCGGGTGCACGCTCAGCGCGTCACGATAGACGCGAATCGCCACGGCTCGGTGGACGGCCTGTTGGGCGATCGGATCACTCAGCGCGCTCCGCACGTAAGCCTGCAGGCGCTGGTTCGAAACCGACCCGTAAACGCCCGCCAAACTCCACAGCTCCGCCCACTGACGTTGGGTCCGGTAACCCGACGCCGAACGCGCGTGCGGCACAGTGCGCTCTGTTCCGTCGCTCTGTACGGCGACGATTCCGAGATCGGGCATCACAGACGCCGCGCGCCATTCAAACGTCGGATAGCACGCGAACGGATACGACTGCATCTGGCCGCGCGCTCCCTGGATGACCGTGCCTGCGATCAGCGCGGCGAACATCGCCGTCCGTGCATAGCCGAGCGATGCGTTCACCGATGGGGACACGGCCCCGACTTCGTCATCGCCTGCGTCCGCCGGTTCGTCCCGTCGGACCCGACGGATGAGCGGTTCGATCAGTGGACGCACGCGGCGCGCTACAGGTCGAAAGTCGACGAATGCCACGTAACACATCCATAGGCTGGCAAACGGGATCTTGAAGATCGCTTCGGACAAGACGTGAAACGCGACGCCGCACGCCGCCAGCCACGGCCGGGCACGCCGGACGAACACGAGCGCCACAAACGTCAGCTCGAAGAGCACGACAAAGGCACCGCCCGCCTTGAGCGCGCCCGGAATCTGATCGATGCGAAAATCCGGTATCTGGCCGTGCTGCAGCCACTTCCAGTACAGCTGATTCGCGAGATTATCCGACAGCACCCAATCGAGCCCCGAAACGTACAGCTTGCGAAATCCCGGGAAGAAATAGATCGCACCGAACAGCAGACACACAGTGACGATCGGCGGTGCGTACCGCTCGTGCTCGAAGGTCACGTCGTATTTCGCATCAATCGCCAGCACGTCCGCGCACGGACTCAGCGCCAGCACCGCCGAAAACCACAGCAGGTGCATGTCGTGCCACACAACGCCCGTGAGCTGGGCGATCGCGAACAAGTAGAACGCGCTCAGCGTCAGGCCGGCGAACGCCTTGCGCGCGTGGACGCCCAACCCGCCCAGCACAGCGCAAAACAACACCACACCTTGGGCGACGCGCGCTGCCTGAACGCTGATGGGTACGTGCGCGACAAACCAACCGAGGCCCTCGGGAGCTACGAGCCGCACCGGATCCCAGCCAGCGACATCGACACCGGCCCGGAACCCCGGCGCCAGCAGCATCATGGCGGCAACGACGATGCGCAGCAGCGCCAGATTCAGCGCCGGCTCAGCACGAAACAGGCGGTCGCGAAGCGTCACCGCCCGGAGGATGCCACGGACGCGCCGTGAGCAGGCACCTGCCTCAGTCGCGCTGGCAACCGGATGCCGACGACCGCTCTGGGGGGACAATTGAGTCCGGCGTGTAGCCGGCATCCACGTCTGGACTGCGCGCCTGTTACTCTGAACGCATGGCGTTTGACGTGGACATCGACGGACTCAAGCCTGGCATCCAGTTCGAGGCGCAGACGCTGTTCGGCGCGCCTAAGCTGTTGGTCGACGGGCAGCCGGCACCTAAGGCACCGACACGCGGCAAGGTGTTGTTGCCATCGCTCAACGGCTCACAGGTCGAGGCTCGACTGTATCCCGGCTTCACCCAAACGACCGTCGAGATCGACGGCGTCAAGCATCCGGTCGGGCCCAAAGTACCATTCGCCCTGATGCTGGTCGCAGCGTTGCCGCTCGGCCTGATCGCCGTCGGCGGACTGCTGGGAGGACTGTGCGGCGGGCTGGCGTTTGGACTCAACTCTTCCGTCGCGCGCTCGGACCGTAGCACCGTCGCCAAGGTCGCCATCATGCTCGCGCTCGGCATGCTCGCAGGCGGGCTGTTCTTTGCGATCGCGATCCCGATCAACATCGCGCTCGGGCGTTAGACACAGCACGCTCGCGCGTAGCGCGCTTCCTCCGAGACCGCTGCCCGCGCCGGGTAGCGCCGGTCCCACTCACTGTCCGAAGATGATTCGCTCACTGTCGAGCAAGCGACCACCGACGAACACGAGCAGCGCGGCCACCGCTAGGGTCGTCGAAACGCTGACG
>JAUIKB010000104.1 GCA_030430975.1 Polyangia bacterium | reverse complement strand
CCGCCAAAATGGCTCGGTTGACAGCCCGGCCCGCAGCGTCGTGGTTCGCGTTCCGCATCGCCGTCACGCCCAGGAACGCCGGTGTGTCGCCTTCGGCCAGGCGTACGAGGCGCTGGGCGACGCGCTTCGCATGGCTCGGTAGTTCAAACCGACCCTGTGAAACGCTGTCGAGCACTTGCCGCATCACCACGATGGCGGAGGCGTAGGTGCGAATGATGCGCTCTTCTTGCGACAGGTCGCGATCGTCCTGGCTGAGGCGGGCAGGGCTGACCCGCTTCAGACGGACTCGCGGGGAGGGACGCCGCAGTCGCTCCGTCGCGCCCGGATTCCGTTCCGCCGATAGGAGCGTCGTGACCAACGCACCGATATCGCCTTGGGTTACGTCGGGGTGGATTTGCAGCTCGGAGAAACCGTGTGCCCCGATAGCGGCACCCAGTTCAAGGGCGGCTTCGTACTCGGCGCGGCTGGCCTTGAGCAGTTCTCCACAGACGAACACCGTCGACGAGCTGAACAATAGGCTGAGTGTTCCCACCTGAGCAGCGACACCTCGCGCTGTGTCAGCGGTCTGTTCGATCTGCTGTACGACCGCCATGTTGTCGATGGCATGCAGCTGCGCGATCTTGTACAGCCGGAAGAGCTGCTGAACGAGCGCGGCGCCTTGGTCGCGCAGTGTCCGTCGCGCCATGATCTCCCGGCTCGCCGAGATGCTTGAGTCCGCGGAGGGCGACGTCACCTCGGTGATGCTGGAAACCGATGAGATGCTGGAGGGCTCCCCCATACTCCGCCCAGTATTGCGCAACCCGAGTGTTTCGTCGTTCGATTTGTCGGGAGCTTAGGGTGCTTGTTGTGCGCGTGACCGCACCTGCACCGCGGCCGCGGCGGCAGCCGCCCTGACCGACTCGGGGTTCGACCACTTTTTCTCGATTTTGGTCAGAGCGGTTTCAGTTTCAAGGTCATTCGCGAACCGTCCCAGGCTCTCGATGGCGACGATTCGAGTGTCGACCGCCGCGCCTCGGGAGATCACGCTGTTCTTGCTCGCGACCTCGATCAAGACCGCCGCGGCGCGCGTGGGGGAAAGGGTGTGCAGTGTGGCGATGGCCAATTCGCGCTCGTCGGTGGGAAGTTTGTGGAAGCCGGACGACTGAATTAGCTGCGCCAAGAGCGGACCGGCCTGGATGACGTTGTGCCGCGCCATTGTCTCGAGGGCTGCGCGGCGCACACTTCCGTCGGGGTCCCGAGTGAGTTGCGCCAATTCATCGCGTAACCCTTCCGCAGATGCTGCGGCCCGTAGCGCAACAGCCTCGACACGTAGTTTCGGGGAGGCGTTCTGTTCGGCCGCACGCAGTGCTTCGGCCGCCGCGGGCGTAGCGACATCAGCGAGGATACGCATGATCGCTCGGGCCTTGGCGTCGTCGGCAACCGCTAGGGTGGCACCCAGGTCGGCCTCGTTGCCCCGGGCATGACGTCGCAGATAGCCGCCGAGGGCGCGCCGCGTGCTGGAGCGCCGCGCCCGTGTGAAGGCACCGAGGGCGGCGTCGAAGAACCGACCGTCCAGACAGGCCATGACCTCAGGCAAGACGCTCGCGACGGAATCTACGGGAGGAATCGAGTCTCGGTCGGAGCCGCTGCTTGGAGCTAGGTCCGCCTCCGCCGCTTCGATCGTGCGCAGCAGGTGGCGCAAAGTCGAGTCGCCGATCGTTTCAGCTACCAGGGTGTTCTCCGCGTCGGGGCGGGCCCGGGTGATCGACGCTTGCAGTCTGATTAGCAGCCGGAGCGCGTCGATCTGTTCGACTGCTGTTTCGGCCATTTCGACGCGGGCACGCAACGCCTCGGCCAGTGTTGGGGTCTGCTTGATATCAAGTGCGAATAGCGCCACGTCGGTGAGGGCGACGTCGAGCCGTTCGCTCCAGTCTCCGGCGGGCAGGTCGAGCGTGTGCAGAATACTGGCTCGCTGCTGCGCATTGAGACTCAACGCTCCCTCGGCGCGGACGGCTTGAAGCGCGCCTGCGCGCGCGGCGATCGCTACAGCGCGCGCCTCGAGCGACAGCTCCTCGACATCGTCGTCGAGGCCTGTCGCACTGGTCCGTGCGTGATCGATCAGCGAGTCTAGCTCGAGGTCATCTTCTTCGCTGTCGTCTTCCCAGTCGACCGCGGAGTTGTTTGCGTTCCCGATGAACGAGCTGACCACTTGGTATTCTACGTGGGTAAAGCGACGTTCCCAGAACGCCGTCGCCAGGTCGTCCTCCGGCGCGAAGTCTCGAAGTGGGTCCTTGCGCATCAAGTCGAGCAGTTCGCCGAGCTCATCGGCCGTGATTCCCGGCAGCAGCGTCATCGAGCGAAAGCCGCTGGCGAACAAGTTGTACGGCACCTGGTCGAATGGATGGATCGGTTCCCAGATAGTCGCTCCGCCGCGCGAGAACGAATGCGGCGCGACCTCCCACGCCAGCGGGCCCCCGATCACGCCGAACAGCTGAGTGAGTTCGGCTTGGACATGCTCGACACGCTGCACCGGCATCGGGTGGTGCGCGCCGTACTGGCGGACTGCGGCCAGCGCCCGCTCCAGATTGCGGAAAAGCTCCGAAATCGCTTCGATCTTCTCGGAGTGACCGACGCTCTCAGGTCCTTGATCGTCAGCCTGGCTGGCGCTCGCCAAGAGTCGCCGGCTACTGCTTACCTCTCTGGTTGAGGCGGACTCATCGTCGCGCAGGGCGACGAGCACGTTTGCGATCTCGGTCCGCATCGCTTCGGCGTCCGGAAAGCGATTGCGGCGGTCCCATTGCAGCGCACGGTCGATCAGCGCGATGAGTTCGGGGATGAGGCCGGGTTCGGCTCGTGCCACCGAAGGTGCGGGTCGGGTCGCAGCCAGGACGAAGGCCTCTTGCTCTGAGCGCCCCTGGTGAAGCTTCTTGCCGGTAATGAGCGCCTGCAACACGGCGCCCACCGAAAAAATGTCGGCGCGGCCGTCGAGCGCCTCACGCGTGCCCATAGCCTGCTCGGGCGCCATGTAGGCAGGCGTACCGAGAGCCGTTCCGACCATCGTCGGGTCGACTCCGTCCTCACGCTTACGTGCGACGCCGAAGTCCAGTACTTTCACCTGGCCGGTCTTGGTGATGAACAGGTTCGCGGGTTTGAGGTCGCGATGGACGATGCCTTGTTCGTGGCAGACCGCTAGCAACTCGAGCGCGCGGTCGGCCACGCGCAGGGCGTACTCAGCCGGTAGCTTACGCCCCCGCTTTTTCCAGAGCTTGTCGAGCGGTACGCCTTCGAGAAGCTCCATCACGAAGTATGCGTCGCCCCAATCCGAAATTCCGTCGTCGAAAATTGCTACGCGGCCCGGGTGGTCGACGGCGCGCGTTAGACGGGCCTCGCGGAGGAACCGATCGCGCACCGACGTGTTCTCGGCGAACTCTGAATGCAGCACTTTCAGGGCGACGGGGCCGTGTTCCGAATCACAGCTCCGGTAGACGGCGGCCATGCCGCCCATGCCGATCAGGGATTCCAGCTTCCAACGGCGGGCGAAAGTCGAACCGACGCGTTCGATCGCGAGGTCCTTCGCCGACTGCGGGTCAGAGCTGGCATCCACCCGCGCTATCTTGTCACGGCTGGGGCGTCGTCCAAAGCATGGAGGAGCGACTTAGCTGCTGAACAGATAGCGATGCAGCATGTCGCCCAGAGCGGCGCGCAACGCGAGGTGGTCCTGCGGACCCGGTCGCAGCGCGTCGCCGCTAGCCAAGGCGGCGACGGCGACTTCCTGGGTGGCGATCTGCACGACTCGCGCGGCCGCTTCGGGCTCCGGTACGCGGGTGCGCGGGACGACGTGGCGGATCAGCTCGGTGAGAACGTCGCGGGCGCGCCGTTCGTAGTCCTCGCGAATGCGTGCCACTTCGACGTCTCTCAGCGACATTGAATGGAACACCCGATGCAGGTCCGGTTTCTCGGAGATATGCCGGAATAGGACCTCGAGAACATGATCGATGGTGGCCCGGCGCTCCGCGTCCGAGTGGGCGTCGCCGAACGCATCCGTTGTCAAGTCGGCGGTGACCGCCAGGTGCACGCGTTCGAGGTATATGGCGATCATCTCGATGAACGCCTGCCGCTTGTCGGAAAAGTACCGGTAGAACGTTCCCACTGAGACGCCAGCGGTCTTCGCGATGTCATTGGTTTGAGTCACGTCGAACCCGAGCCGGGCGAAGGTCTCCGCTGATGCATCGATCAGCGCCTCGTGGGTCGCGCGGGCGCGGTCCTGGGAGAACTCCCGGGTCGCTCGGGTAGGCGGTGGCGCGCTGGGGCGATGGAGCGGAACGACGTTGTCCGCGCCGCTCCCGGCGTCGACGTCCGGCTTGGAATGACTCGACATCACTTGTGATTATAGGGCCAACACAAGAAAAGTGAACCTCATTTCACTTTTTGGGTTGTCAACCGGCCTTTGAGGATAAAACATGAGGTGAACTTCAGTTCTGGTTATCCGACCCGGATCCCCAGCCAAGTCGAGGAGCTCACATGAACGCGCCTGCAGCACCCCAAATCGATATCGAGCACATCTCCGCCGAGTTGGACATCACGTTCAACTGGACCTACCAGCAGGCGCGCAAGGACCTTCGCGACCTGTATCGAAAGGCGAAGAAGCTCCAATGGGACGCTGAGACGCGTATCGACTGGTCCATCGACGTGGACATCGAAAAAGCCTCGGTGCCGGAATTCATGCACCCGCTTTTCGGGTCGGAAATCTACGCGAAGCTCTCCGAGAAGGAGCACATTGCGATCCGTCGAGAGATGGCGTCTTGGATGCAGTCACAGTTTCTGCACGGCGAGCAAGGTGCTTTGCTTGCCGCTTCGCAGTTGGTCAACTCGGTGCCGGACTTCGATTCCAAGCTGTATGCGTCGACGCAGGTAATGGACGAAGCGCGCCATGTTGAGGTGTTCGATAAATATCTGCATGAAAAAGTTGGATTCTCGTATCCGGTTAGCCCTTATTTGAAGAAGCTGCTCAATTTGATTCTGACGGACTCGCGTTGGGACATGAAGCTGCTGGGGATGCAGATCATGGTCGAAGGACTAGCTCTCGCGGCGTTTGGCGTTACCGCTAAGACCGTCGAGGAACCGCTGCTTCGGTCTATGACGACCTACGTCATCCAGGACGAAGCGCGCCACGTCGCGTACGGCGTGCTGTCTCTCAAAGATTACTACGATGACATGACGGAGAAAGAGCGGATGGAGCGCGAGGACTTCGTCTACGAGTCCGCCGTTCTGATGCGAGACCGCTTCCTGATGCAGCAGGTCTGGGAGAAGTTGGGATTCCCGGTCGATGAGTGCGTTGACATCGCCAAGAACAACGCCGGACAGCAGGAATTCCGCAAGCTGCTCTTTGCGAAGATCGTTCCGGCGATCAAGCGCATTGGGCTCCTGTCCGACCGTCAGCGCGAGCGGTTTCACAACCTCGGTATCCTTCAGTACGAAGACTGGGCTGATCCGTTTGAGGAACTCGCTCAGGCCGAAGCGGAGCAGGAGCAAGAGCGAGCCGCCACCGCTGCGGAGTAGAGGCGAACTCAGTCTCCCTTTAGGAGCGCTTCGGCGCGTTCGTTCGCGCCGCGCACGCCGAACAAGGTTTGTTCGTTCGGCGGAAGAATCGGGCCCAAGTGGGTCGCCGCAAGTGCGGCGCACAGGCGGAGCGTCAGGGCGGGCTCGTCGTCCTGACCCACGACAGGTGCTGCGTCTTTGGCAGGCGCCGTGACTTCGATGACGACCGGGCAGCGTGCCGCGAGGGCCGCCATTCCGGCGGCTTGACCGATGCGCTCGGCCGTCTCAGCGTCATCCTGATCCAACGCAGAGCCGCGGCGCGCCAGCAGCGAACGTGTGCCGGAATGGCCGGTCGGTAGTCGGACCGCCACTTCTACGGTGTGGACCATTCCGCCGGCGGCTGACGATTCCGACACCACGTCGAGCTCAAGGATGCTCCGGAAGTGTGTCTGAACCGCGCGCATGAGCGCAGCGAGGTCCACGCGGGGTTCTGCTCGCTGAGCGAATACGCGGTACGTCAACGCGCCGCCTCGGTAACGGCAGCCACGAGATCTGTGAACTGCGCGCCGATCAACGGCGCGTCGCCGAGCGCGTCATCGACCGCTGCCTCATCGACGTCTTCGCGACCTATCAACGCGGCGACACGGTTCATCGCAGCATTCGACGTCAGCACCGAACCGCCGAGCCAAGGAGGCGACCCGGTGCCGCACAGCTCGCCGATAGGAACATCCACACAAACGACCTTCGAGCCGGGAGGCGGCGCGTGGTCGCCGAGCGGATCGGACGCGTCGGCTTGGTCGAACGGTTCGGATAGAGCGTTGAAGTAGCCCAGCGTTTCCTTGGTGATCTGAGGACCCAGGCGTAGCGGATCGCACAACTTCGAGTCGATCGCGTAGCGAGCTTCCTCGGACCGGCTCGACACGGCGATGGCTGTTTCGGCACTAACCGCGGGCACGTCGACGCCGACGAACAGCTCGAGTAGTGCGGTACCGGCTTCGGAAACGTCCAGGCCGATGACACCGGCCGGTAGACGGTTGATATGCATGACGTCGGTGCCGAAGTACGTCGCGCGCGCGAGCGTCTTAGTATAGCCCCGTAGAAAACAGCGGATATAGCGGTTGACGAAATTCGTCGCGGTCGCGTCAGCGATGAGGCAGCGATAGCTGGGCAGCGCCAGTGAGTGCAACAGCGCGCGGCCATCCAGGATGGCGGAGCGGCCGGTCGTCGCCCGTCGATGGCTCGCGTCCGAGCTGGCGCGTTGGCGTGAGCCGAGGATCGCGCCACGGCCCTCGAGCAGGGTCGTGCCAAGCGCGGGCCGCCCGGTGGCTTCGGCATGCCGCATGAGGCTAGCGCTTCGCTGCAGGCCGGCGCCTACCGGGAGCGTCTCGAACGACATGGTCAGAATCCGTGACACGCTAGATATCCGACGACGTGGCGATTCGAAACGTGTGCGCGTCGTGGTCGTACTCAAGGTGATACCGAATCGGTCGGCAGCAAACGGCACAGTCTTCGATGTACGTCTGGGATGATCCTCCACCCAGGTCCGGGTAGGTGTCGGCTGGTTCACCGCAGTACGGGCACTGAGGTTGCTCCACGCGCTGACTCTACAGTACATCCCGGCGTGGCGCCTGCGCTGGCGCGTTGAGCGCGCCCGGTCGTCCCGACTGGGATATGCTGCATTGGATGAGTAGCGTATCAGCGGGCGGGCGGATGACGCTCCGGCTCGCAGACCGAGACGAAACGTCTGTGGAATACCGGGCACAGTGGCAGACCGTGAACGGTGAAGCCACGGGATCGGTGCGCATCGAAACCGAGGACGGCACCGTGACGGTGAGCGTGGCCGACGGTGTACTCGAGGACTGGCTGCAGTCGTTCAGCGAACAGGTGGTTCGCGGCGTGTGGCGGGCGTCCCGTAAGGGTGACCATGCGTGGCCGCGTCGGATAACCCGCTGGCGCGGGGGACCTCAAGCATGACCCAGGCCGCCGGTATCGTTTCCGTGCTCACCGACTTTGGCATCCGGGACCCATTCGTCGGTGTCATGAAGGCCGTAATGCTGTCGATCGATCGCGACCTGCGCTTGGTGGACCTTGCCCACGGCGCGAGGGCGCAGGATCTGGTGGAAGGGGAGTTTTTCCTTTCCACGAGTCACCGGTTCTTTCCCACTGGAACCGTGCACTTGGTGGTGGTCGATCCGGGGGTGGGTACCGAGCGGAAGGCGATTGTCGCTCAAACCAGCGCGGGGTGGTTTGTGGCGCCGGACAATGGAGTCCTTGAGTGCATTCTCGGTGACGCGCGCGTCCGGGCCGTGGACGTCGCGCGCCACGCGCTGACTCCGCTGAGCCGGACGTTTCACGGCCGCGACGTGTTCGCCCCGGTCGCGGCGAGGTTAGCGTCGGGCCAACTATGTTTTGACGACGTAGGTCCCGAGCATGGTCCGGTTCGATTGGAGTCATCGAGCATCGACAGCGCCGGTGACGAGATTTCGGGAGCGGTCGTTAGCGTCGATCACTTCGGCAACTTGATCACCAACATACCCGGCGTTGAAGCGGCGCGACTGGCCGAACCGATCGTGCGGCTTGGTGGACGTGAGGTAGCGCTCCGCAGTACGTATGGCAACGTCCAGTCCGGGACCCTCGTGGCGGTGGTTAATGCCTACGAGACGGTGGAGGTGGCGGTGCGCAACGGCAGTGCGGCCGCTGTGTTGAGCCTGGCACACGGCGCGCCCGTCGCGGTGCGCTCGGGGGCGTAACGCGAGCGTCGAATCGGGCCCGGCGCAGGAATCGTTCAGTGGGCTGGCGCGTTTCGACAGGGTCAGCCAAGATGCGGCATATGCGGATTTCCTCGGTTGTTTTCGGTCATCTACTCGTGGCGTTGGCGTTAGGCTGCGCACCGGCAGCCGCCAAGCCGGCGGTTAGTAAGCCCGCTGCTGCTGCCAAGAAGAAGCGTGTAAAAAAGGCCAAAGACCCCAAAAAAGCGCTGGCTGATGGGCACGCCGCACTCACCGCCAGCAAGTACGCCGAGGCCGAGGCGCTGTTTCGTTCGGCGATGGTCGGAAAGGTGCGCGGCGCAGCCTCCATCGGCCTCAGCGAAACGCTCTTGATGACTGGTCGCTACGGCGAGGCGGTTAAGGAAGCCAACGGCGCCGCCAAGTACGACAAGGCGGCCAAAGGCGACGCCGCCTACTTTGAGGCCGAGGCATTGCGGCGTCAGGGCAAGCTGGACGAAGCGATCGCCGTGCTTCGCAATGTGGAAAAATTGCCAGACGCTCGGCGGGCGCGACTGTTGCTAGGAGAAGTGCTGATCGAGAACGGCTCGCGCTCCGAGGCTGAGACTCCGCTGATGACGCTGATCGAGGACTACAACTCGGACAAGATCGCGGACACCGATGGCGTGGCGCTGTCGTACGTCGGACGCGCGGCTCATCTGTTGCGAAGCCCGCAAGACGCCAACGATGCCTTCAACGAATCCGAGCGCGCAAAGAAAGGCGACATTCCCACGCTGCTTTGGCGCGCGGAGCTGTTCTTGGAGAAGTACGACCCGGGCCACGCCGAGGAAGTGACACGAGAAGTGCTGGCACAGGCACCGAATCACCCTGAGGCGCTGGTGTGGATGGCACACGTAAAGCTTGCCCAGGCGCTCGACTTCGATGCGGCGGAATCACTGTCTCGCAAAGCGCTCAAGGTGAACCCGAAGCTTGGGCATGCATACTTCGTTAGGCCATCGGCATGCCGGCGGCAAGCCTTTGCTTGGCGCGGCTTATGCTACACAAGGATCGGACGATTGTATTGCCAGCACCTCTTACTCAATCTATAAGACAAACTCCATGCACTCACCAGATGCCATGACGGGGCTTCTCGCGATCATCGCCGGGCTCGGATTAAGCGCCGCGGCTGGCTTTCGCGTCTTCATCCCCCTTTTCGTCCTTTCGCTGGCAGGCCACAGCGACGCCATTCAGCTCAATGACAGCTTTCAGTGGCTCCAGAGCGGTCCGATCACGATCGTTCTTGGAACGGCTACCGTTGTCGAAATCGCCAGCTATTACATCCCCTGGGTGGATAATATGCTCGATACCATTGCTACGCCTGCCTCGTTGATTGCCGGCACGGTGATCTCCGCTTCCGTCATGCCCGAGATGGACCCCGGGATGAAATGGGCGCTATCGATCATCATCGGCGGTGGCTCGGCCGGGATTGTTCAAGCCGGAACCGTCCTTACCCGCAGTGCTTCAACAGCGACGACGGGCGGCATTGGTAACCCTGTCGTCTCGACGGTGGAAGCCGGCAGCGCCATTACTCTGTCTGTCCTGGCCATCGTGATTCCAGTGCTCATCGGTATCCTGGCCCTCTGCCTGGTCATCATGCTCGGCCGCCGACTGTACCGGCACTACCGCAACAAGCGCACGCCCGGCCCCGGAAAAGCCGTTGCCTGAAGCTGCTTGATTCCAATACCTTGCAGGAAAGCATTGGGAACATGCACGAAACACCTCTGTCCTAAGCAAGGCCCGCGGTTTTGATCGTATACCCTTCTAGCATCACTCATTCCCTCAACCTCTAGCCCAATTTTATTATGATAAAGCTCCGTCAGACGCTCGCAAGTGCCGCCATGGCCGCACTTTTTCTCGCCCAACCTCTTTCCGCACAAGACAACGCCGACCAAGACCCGCGTATGCAGGCTGTCGAGCAGCAGCTCGCGCAGATGAAGGCCGACGGGGCCGGCGAAAACGTCCTCATGATCGTCAAGGCCATGGGCCTGTACCAGGTCGGCCTCGACCAGAAAGCCCAAGAGCAGATCGCAGCGATTCAGCAGGCCATTCCCGCCATTATCGAGCAGGAGGGCGACAACTCCGTCAACGTACTGGCTGCTAAAGCGCTGGTCGAGCTGGCAGCCGCCAAGCAGGCCCTCGACGCCGATGACATCGCTACCGCCAAGGAAAAACTGGGCGCCGCCTTTTTCTATATGCCCGAAGTCGCTTCAAGCGTCAGCGCCGATT
>JAUIKB010000103.1 GCA_030430975.1 Polyangia bacterium | reverse complement strand
AAAGGGTGCTGTCTTCGGCACGCCCGAATACATGAGTCCGGAGCAAGCGCGTGGTGAACAGGCGGGACCTCAGTCCGACCTGTACGCACTCGGTGTGTTGTTCTTCGAGATGCTCACTGGACAGCTGCCGTTCCGATCCTCCGACCGCGACACGTTGCTGGAAATGCAGCGCAGCGCACAGCCGCCGCGCCCTACCTCGATTCGCCGAGACTGCGACCCCGTGGCTGAGCGGATTCTATTGCGTTTGCTGGAGAAGGACCCGCGCAAACGCTACCGAGACGGCCACCACCTGCTCGAAGAACTCAAGGCGTTGCAGCGGTCGCTACCGTCGCAGGCCTGGGACAAGGACAAGGAAAAGGAGGGCGGCGAGGTCGCCGCACCACCGCCACCGCCACCGCCGCGGTCACCCGGCGTCACTGAATGGGCAAGTCGCGCGGGCTTGTTTTCACGCATGGTCGCGCGTGCTTATCCGTCAGGAAATGCACCCGCGGAGGTCGTGCAGGCGACTCGGACCGCTTGGGAAGTCGCAGCCAAGGCAAACGGTCTGGAGGGCGAGATTGCCAGCCACACCCGTAAGCTCGAGGCGCTTGAACGCCGCGGGCGCGCACTGCGTGCGGAAATCGGCCGTAAAGTAGAAGAGCTCGCGATCGAAGAGTCTCGAGCACTGCGTGACGCAGCGGCGGTCGCTACTGAAGAGACCGCTGCCCAGCAAGACTTGACGCGCGCCGAATCCGACGCGCAAACGGCCATCGCGACAGCCGATCAGGCCGAGCGCGAGAACCGCGGTACCCGCGCCGTGTTCGAAGCCGCCGGCGCCGCACATGCCCTAGTCCAGGCTCGCCGACAGTGGCTGGGCACGCGGCAAGCGAAACGGGCTGGTCGCGAGCAAACCGCACGCGATCTGCGGCGCCAAATCGAAGAATTGCGCGCACAACTCGGACGCTACGCCGAGGCGCTCGAAGAAGACCTAGGGCAAGGACGCGAAAAGGTCGCAGCACGCGCCCGCGAGGGCATTCGCTACGAGGCGGCCTTCCAGGAAGCATCGCGAACGTTGGTCGCGCACCTCAAGAACAAACCCGAGTGCCGCGGTCTGCTGGCTGAACTCATCAGCGAGAACGGCGGGAGCGATCGCGACGCCAATCAGCAGCAGGGACCCGCGAAACCCCCGCGTCCGTAGCGCCCCCCGCCTGCGTTCGACAGGCGGCTTCGAGCTTCACTCCGGCAGCTTGGTGCCAAGAAACGACTTGAGCTTGACCAGGTTCTTCTCGTCTCGGCCGAACGTCGGCGCTTCGTACGCCGACGCCCACGAGCGCGCCTCTCGAACCACGTCAGCACGGGTCGCATCGTCCTCGGCAACCTTCTGTGTCGACCGGCCGCGCGCGACAATGGTGTTCAAAGACGCCGCGTACTTCTCAAGGCGCGTGAAGTCGTCACCCATGAACTCCTTGATCAGATCCACATCCGAGGCGAGTTCCTTGAGGCCGTCGCCCGTCGCGCCGGATTCAACCGCCGCAGCTGCGCAAACCCGAACGATAAACGCATCATCGATGAAACCAAGGTCCTCGATGCCGTCGGGGATCAGGTCCAAAGACTTGAACAGGTAGTTAATGCCTGCCGCCAGGGGCAGCGCCGCGGCGCCGCTCTGCGTCTCCAAGCCGCTGGCCAGCGCGCCAACGTCGTCACTGAGAGTGCGCAGCCAAGCCGGAAAGGCATCCAAACATCGGGAATTCAAATCGCTCATCAATGGCCCTCGTCCGGACTCCTAGCATCTTGAGTCGCCGGTGCGAACCGCAAAATCCGACCGAGATCGCTCGACGTTACGCACCCGAGCCCAGTGCGTACCCGATCAGTACGCCCAACACGAGGCAGGCAAAGCAGAGCACGAGCGCGAGCCAAATCGCCACCGAAGGCGCCGCCGGTCGGACCACCTGCACTTCGACGGCAGCCTCTGGAACGGACGATCCTCGGCCCCCGGAAACAGCCGTATCAACTTTGCCAAACGGGCCGCTGGTCGGATTCGACTCGGCATCCGCTGGCGGTGGTGCGGAGGTTCGACCAGCAAGCTGTACGCCCCCGCTCGCGGGCGCAGCCAAACTCGTAGCCTCCGAAGCCGGCGCAGCCTGTGATGGCGCGGCGTAGCCCGACGTTGGGAAGTCCGAGGCGCGAAGACTCGAGGGGGCGTGCATCGCTTCCAGCATCTGGGCGGCTGTCTGGAACCGTTGGTCAGGCTCACGGTGAATCGCGACCCGAAAGAAGTCCGCCAGATAAGCGTACGCCGGTTTCACTGACTCGATCGGCGTCGGATCCTGCGTCATCGCCATCGTCAGGCGGGCAAACTCGTTCTCGGCCACAAAGGCGGGGCCGCCGGTCAGCATCTCGTAATACAGGATACCCGCGGCCCAAAGATCCGCCCGCCGGTCTGCCGACTTCACGTCGGCGACCTGCTCAGGCGCCATGTAGCCCGGTGTCCCAAGCAGCATGCCGGTCTGAGTCTTGCGTTTCATCCCGCCAGCTTCGTCGATCACCCGCGCAAGACCGAGGTCAAGAATCTTGACCTTCAGTCCATTCACCGGAGGCTCGAGCAGATAGACATTGTCAGGCTTCAGATCGCGATGATGCACGCCCGCGGCGTGCGCCGCCCCTAGAGCCTGCAATATCTGGCTGGTAAGCTCGAAGGCAACGTCAGGACGCACCGGCCCCTCGTTCATGAGAGCGCGCAAAGGCCGCCCTACGAGCAGCTCCATCACTAGGTACGGAGTTCCGTCCTCGGCACACGCTGCCTCCACGACTTGGACGAACCCGGCGTGGTCAACCCGCTCGGCGGCGCGTCCCTCGGCCAGGAAACGGCTGACAACCGCGGGATTCTCTGAAAATTCAGACCGCAGGATTTTTACGGCGTACGGGCCGCCCGAGTCCCTTACCGAATCGGCCTGATAAACGAGACCGATGCCGCCCTCGCCGATCACCGTCCCCAGCCGCCAACACTGATTGAGAACAGCGCCAACCAGCTCTTGCGGGTCTCGCACCTCCACCACGACGCCCCGTTCTAACATGGCGCCTAGACCCGCGGCGCTGCGAACCATCGCGCGCGGTTCTTTTATCGTCTGGGGCGCGCCGCACGCGAATGACGGGGGACGCTGCGCAACAAGGTCGCTAACAGGTCAGCGGTTTCCGCCAGCGCGGGATCACGCCGGGACTTGGAAAGCTTGCGGAGCGAGTCCACCTGTAGGTCGACGAGAGGGTGGATTCCTCCGAGCTGGTCGACTGCACGCCCGTTGAAGACCCGCTGCAAGCGTTTCACCATCGCCAGACCCGATGCGTAGGCGATCACGTCACCGTGGCGCCGCGACGCTAGGAGCTCCAAATCGTCAGAGTAGGCCAGTACCAAGCTTCGCGACGCCTCATGGGGGCGCCCATCGATGGTGTAGGACAGAGCGACATCGATCTTCAACTTCTCGCCGCTGACCCACTCGGGCACCGCCACGCGCACTACCTCGCTGCGCGAATCACCGACCGCACCGTCGCCGAATCGCAACGTCGCCGAGTCCAAGTCGGGCCACAGATCGCCTCCGGATGCCTCGAGCACTTTGACCGGAGATGGCGCGCCGCTCACGGTGACCGCGATGTCCGCCAGGCGCACCGGACCCGGCGGTGGAATGCGCTCGTTCAACCACTCCACGCGGTCGTCCAGAGCTTCAGCAGCGCCAATCGCGTGCGCAGCGGCGGCGGTCGTCGACACCCAGGAAAGCCGGGCGCCGAGCTGGCGCAGCCTCTCGACCGGGGGATTCGGGGGCGGCGGTCGATCGCTGAGAACAACCGCTTCGACGCGATGGTTCTCACCGGCCGACTTCGACAGCACATCACCGGCGCGGCGGAACGCGCGTCGCAATCGCCGGCCGTCACGGTCGACGGTCAAGCGGCGCGCGATGGCGCCATTGAGCAGAGAGTGATGGCGGCCGCGCACCATGGGTACAACCATGGCTCCAGTAACAGCGTCGATCACCGCGATCCGATCACGGGCGCCCAGATTACCGACGATGACGCTTGCCAGGGCGCGCGTGTCACGCCCGCGTCCGTCAACGATTAGCGCCACATGCATGGCTTCGCGCTGGCTGCTCTTTCGCGCTCGATCCAGCACCTTCCAATCCAGGCGCACCAGCAGCTCGCCACCCCAAGACGGTACGTACGCGTCACTTAGGCGTATGCTCGCCGCAAGGTTGGCGTCGCCGATGGCGAAGCGCCGCGATGTGTGGCGCAGCACGCCGTCTGCCGGCAGCAAGAACCCCGTGGCTGGCTGCCACGGCTCGAACGCGCTCTTTCTGATGCGCTTCGACGGCACCTCATTTCTATCTAGAAACTCTACACCATTCGCCGTCAGCACCGTCGCACCTCGCCGGCCTTCAGGCGCAAAGACGAGTTGACCATCTCGGGTTAGCGCGGGCATCGAACAACCGACGACCAGCGCGGCCGTCCAAACCGTATTCAATCCGCGCCAACCGGTCATGTTGTAAGCATGACCCCGATTACCAGTGCTTGCCCGGAGCGAAGGGATGTGACGCTGACAGACCGCCATCCACCGCGACGACCTGCCCCTGGACGTAGCTCGCTGCCTCTGAGGCGAGAAACGCCGCTACATTGGCGATTTCCTCGACCTTTCCGGGGCGCCGCAGAGGATTGAGCTGGCCCACCTTGTGCTCCTTGCCAGCGGCACGGGCAGCCTCAAACAGCCCGCGTGTCATTCCCGTCTCGACGAGCCCGGGGCAGATGCCGTTGATCCGCACGCCGGTTCCCGACAGCTGAAACGCGAGCGTCTGCACTAGGTTGATGACGGCGGCTTTGCTGGCGCTATACGGGACCGGACCGGCCCCGGCGCGCAGCCCAGCGACGCTCGCCGTGCAGACCACCGCTCCGGACCCGCGCTCGACCATAGCTGGCACCGCCGCGCGCACGCACGCATACGTCCCTACCACGTTGGTGCTCAGTACATCCGCGAACTCCTGCGCTGAGTAATCCAAAGGGCCACGCATCGGTCCCAGACGCCCAGCGTTGGCGCACAGGACGTCGATGCGCTCTAGCTGCGCGAAGGCGGATTTCACGGCGCGCTCGTCACCGATGTCCACTTGATGCAAGGCAACGCTATGATCCGGCAAGTCGGCGGCCAGCGCGTCGAGCGGCGCGATGTCCATAGCCACCACGTTGGCGGACAGCTTCGCAAAGACCCCCACCATGGCGCGACCGATACCGCTCGCGGCGCCGGTTACCACGACTGTCTGGCTCTCGAACGTCGTCATCTGCTGCAGCATACTCCGGTATGGCGCCACAACCCGAGCCGGGTTCGGTGTATGTTACGCTAAGCGGCCGTTGGCGAAGGCTGAGAGGGACAGGAGAAGACATGCGCTATACGGCTGCGGGAAAATCGGACGTTGGGCAGAAGCGCGACAACAACGAGGATTCGTACCTCGTCGATCCGGTCCTTGGCCTGTACATGGTCTGCGACGGCATGGGCGGCCATCAAGCCGGCGAAGTCGCTTCCGCCGCGGCGATCGAAGCCGTCGCTCGAACGCTGGAAGAGCATCACAAGAACTTCGCTGATCTAGCCAAGACCAAAGAAGGCCAGGCGGAACTGCTGGCAGCGGTCGAGAAGGCCGTCGACGACGCCGGTAAGACGATCTTCGAACGCGCCAAAGCGAACTCCGCGCAGAAGGGCATGGGTACGACGCTGACCCTGCTGCTAACGCTCGGAAACAAGGCGATCGTAGCGCACGTCGGCGATTCTCGCCTGTACCTGATCAGGTCTGGTGAGGTTCACCAGCTGAGCACAGACCACACCTTCGTGAACGCGCTCGTCGCCAGCGGAACGCTGTCGCCGGAGGAAGCAAAGACGCACCCGTACAGTTCTGTGTTGACGCGGTGCCTCGGCATTCAGGAAACGGTGATGGTCGACACTCTGATGTTCGACGTGGTGTCCGGCGATACCTTTGTGCTGTGTTCCGATGGCTTCAGCGGCTGCCTCGAGACACCGGATGAACTGCTCATGATGCTCGACGGCAACGTCACGGAGCTACCGACCACCTTGGTCGATCTCGCCAACGTTCGCGGTGGCAGCGATAACATCACAGCAGTCGTCGTTCGCGCGCTGCGGGCGCCCGCTGACACATTGCTCGAGACCGATGTCCCGCTCAGCAGCGAGAGTCAGAACCATGTCGCACAGCTGAGCCATCTGTTCCTGTGTCGGGGGTTGCGCATGCAAGAAATCCTTCGCGTCTTGAACACGGCTGAATTGGTCAACGTCGAGGCGGGACAGACGCTGATCCGAGAGAACGACAAGCTCCGCGGCCTAGTAGTCGTACTGGAAGGAAGACTGCGAGCGGTGCACGCAGACGAGGCCCTCGATCTCGTCCCGGGTCACAGCTTCGGCGCTGGGGCACTGGCTGCTGAGTCGATCGCTGAGGACCAGGTCGTCGCTGGCGAGGCCGCAAAGGTGCTGGTACTCGATCGTGAGCGCTTCCAGCGGCTAGCGCAGCGCCGACCGACACTGGGAGTGCGGCTACTGTTCAATTTGGCAGCACACCTGGCGCCGTCAAAATCGTCCGGATAGCCCGACCGACCCGCCGCCGCGAGTTACCCAGCCGTCCACACGGTAGCTCGTGCGTTTGGCCGCGGTCGGAGCCTCGCTTCCGCCAGTGCCGCTCAGCAGCCAGATGGTCGCGACACCGACCGCAACGAGCCCAACGCCAAACGTAACTCCGGTCAACGTCGCGTAGTTCTCGCCGTCTTGTTGCGTGCCTTCGAGGGTATTGGGGCAAATACCGCGGATGCACTGACCGTCGAGATCGGACTCTGCGCCGTTCTTTAGACCGAAGAACACGCCCGACGCGATGAGGCTAGCCAACCCCAGTCCCCCGACGATCCAGGGGCCGGCACCAGGTCCGTCGCCGCCGTCCTCGGTTGTGGTGGTCGCGGGAGCAAAAGGGTCGTCACCCTCATCCGCGTCGGGCGGCGGCGTTGGCGTCGCCGGCTGCAGGTCGTCGGGGGTATCCAGCACCAGCTTTTCGACCTGGCCCTCGCGAACATCCACCGTGCGCTTGAAGCTCCGCCCGTCGGGCAGCGTCACACGAATCACATGCGGCCCTGGGTCCACTGTGAACTTCTTACCGATCTTGGCCGCGCCGAGCGCGACGCCGTCCAGCTCGACCTTCGCGGCTGCCGTGCCCTCACCTCGCTCGATCAGCAAGCTGGGCATTCGAGCCTCTAGCTTTTCTCGCGCGCCGCGGATTTCTTTCAGCGTTTCCGGCTTGACCCCTTCGGCCGATTCCGCCTCGTGCTCCGCGAGCCGATAGCCACCGAGCGCCTCGTTGAGTCGCCCCAGGTTCTCTTTACATCGCGCGATGTGAAACCGAACCTGAGCCGTCATCTTGATACGGGCAACCCCTTCGAAACTGGCGAGTGCGCCCGCCCAGTCACCCGCGGCCTCCTGCGTCAAACCTTGGCTGTACAGGGTGCGGGCCCGTTCCAGCTTCTGATCATCAGACGACTCTGCCTCTTCGGTCTTCTCTGGCTTCTGAGCCGAAGCGGGACAGCTGACTCCCAAAATGAGCGCCGAGATGACGGCAATGCGAGTGCAACGGGTGCGCGTGCCATTCATGAGCGGCTAGGAGCTTAGCCCAAGGCGGGCGCTTCTACACCCATTTCAGCGAACAGGCGTTGAGCCTGTTCATACAGCTCGCTAGCTCGGTCCGGCTGGCGCCGTGCCGCTTCGTAGCGCGCCCACTCCCACAACGTTTCGGCTCGCTGAGCCACATCCTTTGCCTCAAACGTCGCCCTAAGACTGGCCGCAAAGCAGCCCTCCGGACCCATTTGCGAGCCTTGTATCGGGGCCCTGATCGAGTCGGGCAGCACATCTTGTGACGTGGCCGGCTGAAAGTTGGAATGCGCGCCCAACACCACCGCGAGCGTCCTCCAGGCAAGAGCACGAGCGGACGCCGTCTCAGATACCTGAGCAGTTTCCAAGGCCTGGCCTGCGACGATCAGTGCGTTGTCAAACTCCTGCAGTCCCAACCACGCTCGCGCCAAGAACGCGTTCGCCTCCGCCTGCGCACCCGCGGCCTCGCTGCCTCGCTCGGTGGCGTCGAGCACCCACTCGAGATGGCGACGAGCCAGCTCATATTCTTCCAGATAGATATAACTGGCACCCATATTGCAGCGCAGGGTAAGCTCCAGACTACGATCGCTAATCGAACGCGCTATGGTGAGCGCTTCCTGATAGTAGCGTTCTGACGCCGAAAAGCGCCGCATGGCGCGCGCAGTCTCTCCGAGGTTGTTCAGCATGCACGCAACGCCCCAGCGATCCTCGATCTCTCGATACAGCACGAGCGCCTTCTCCAAGTAGCGGTTGCCTTCGCTGGCGCGGCGCTGGAGAAAGAACGCGGCCAACCCGAGCACGTTTAGGCACAACGCCTGTTGGCGTTTGGCGTGCACACCCCGAGCGACGTCGAGCCCGTCTTGTGCATGGATCGTCGCAGCGTCGACGTCGCCGAGCAAGTACAGCGCCCACGCGCGGTTGTGATGCGCCTCGGCGAGCTCGACCGCCAGCTCGTCGCGCGCGTGATCCAAGCTCGCTAGCATCTGCCCACTGCTCGCCACATCGATCGCGCGCTGGGCCGCACGCGCCGCAGCGTCCAGCCGCCCCGCCTGCGCTTCAACCCACGAGATACCGTTTTCGGCCTGGGCCTGTGCCCCCGCGTCTGGAATCAGCCGCGCGCAGTCGGCCATTGCCGAATACGCCTGGCACGCTGCGGTATGCTGGGCGTCTTGCTTGAGCGCCTCGCCCAAGCCTCGATGAATCGCTAGCGCCAGGCGGCGCTCGCCGCTGGCGTCCGCCGACAGGCGCAATGCCATTCGAAACACCGCGACGGCCGCTTTCGGCGCGTGCCCATCGATCGCTAGCTTCCCCGCGCGCGCATAGTAGCGCGCCGCCTGCAACTCACGGCCGCCCTGTTCGAGATGCCGCGCGATAGCGGACAGCAAACTATTGGGCTGATCGCCTGCGATGTCCTTGAGCCAATCGGCTGCCCTTGCGTGATACGCAGTGCGCCGTCGCCTATCGACAAAAGCGTAGACGGTGTCGCGGAGAATCCCGTGCCCAAAACGCAGCTGACGCTGTCGATCGAGCTCAGATCCCGGCTGTTCGGCGACCATGCCGCGCTCCATCAGCGCCAGCCATTCTGTCTCGGTTACGGAGCGGTCGAGCATCGCTTCGACTCCGCGCACCCAGAAGACCCGACCCAACACCGACGCCGCCTCCAAGATTGCCCGCAGCGGCTTCGATAGGGCCTCCACCGACGCTTGAACGATCGCTTGCAGCGCGTCAGGCACCTCAAGATCCGCTGGGGGGGTCGGCGACACAGCCCAGCTATCGCCAGCGGTCATGATGACCTGCGTGTCGACCAGCCAGCGCACCAGAACCTCGCTAAAGTAAGGGTTGCCGCCCGTCTTTCTCAGGATCAGTTCGACGATCCATCTGGGGACGTTGGCCGCTTTGCTCAACAGCTGCCGAACTAGTTTCTCCGCGTGGTGAACTTCGAGCGGCGCCAGTTCCAACGTGACAAAACGGGAACCTCCAGGCGACGTCCGTCCATCGATCCAAACATCGAAACGCTCGAACACATGCGGACGTGCACCGGCGCACACCAACAGACCGCGCGGGGACGATAAGAGTTCAGCCAATAGTTCGACGCTTTCAACGTCGGCGTCGTGAAGGTCATCCAACAGCATCACGACGCCGCCGTCGGAACACAACTTGTCGATGTACTCGCCGAGCAACACCCGAGCGCGGCCCAGAACCTGGGCCGGCTGACCCGCGATTCCACTGACGAGCGGACTCTCCCGGAAGTCGATTCCGACGAGCTGGCCGACGAACGCAGCCGCCTCGATGCCGTGACGGTCCGGGAGCACCCGGCAGAACTCATCCGTCAGTTTGCAGCGCGCCGCGTACGGGTCATCACTCTCGCTGATGTTCGCCCGTCCCGAGAGCAATCGTCGCAGCAAGTAGTACGGCGTGACACGGGACTCTGACGTCGACCGCGCTTGAAGCAACGTGACGCGCTCAGTCTGTTCTGCCAGCGCCGCGGCTTCGAGCAGGATTCGAGTTTTTCCCACGCCCGCCTCGCCGACGACCGTGATGGCCTGCGCCTGACCGTCTCGAGCCGTCTCAAGCGCCCGCAGCAACATACCCAATTCGGTTGCGCGGCCCACCGTGCGCGCTTCTGTACCGATGCCGGATCGCACTCGCACGTGCAACGTGCGGGGCCGCGCACGCACGACGAGTTGCGCCGCGACGGGCTCTTGCTTGCCTTTGACGACCAGCGGCTGCACGGCCTCCAAGACGAAGCGATGCCGAACCAACGCTGCCGTGCGGGCCAGACCCGGGAACGCCGAGGCCGTCGAGCGTGGATGCAGCGCATGCACACCCAGCCGGAACATCAAGGCGCGCAGTAGCATCTGCGACCACTCCGGCAGTGGCATCC
>JAUIKB010001144.1 GCA_030430975.1 Polyangia bacterium | reverse complement strand
GGGGCGGCGCGAGCTGGCGACAAGACCAGCGCGTGCTCTACGTGAATCACAACGAGATTCCGTGGAGCTTGAAGCTCGTCCCCGCCAAGGAAGGGGCCGACTACCCCTACGAGCACACCGGCTATCTGCGTCCGGGAGATCAGAACGACTACCCGGCGATCACCCCGCCGTGGGGACGCATCTCCGCCATCGACCTCAATAACTGCAAGATCCTGTGGCAGGCGCCGCTGGGCGAGTACAAGGAGCTCACCGAGAAGGGCATCCCGCCGACCGGTACCTACATGCGCGGCGGCAACATCGCCACCGGCGGCGGACTGCTGTTCACCTCCGGCACGCTCGACAATGTCTTCCGCGCCTATGATCAGCGCAACGGTAAGGTGCTGTGGGATTACGACCTCGGCGGCGGCGGCTTCGCCACGCCGTGCACGTATGAATCCGGCGGTCGCCAGTACGTCGTCATTGCCTCCAGCCCCCGCTCGGACGCCACCGGCAGCGGGCCGAAAGCCGGGTTCACCGCGTTCGCTTTGCCAGAATAGAGACGATGACCACGAGATTCCGGGCCGCGCAGCTATCGTTGGCGGCCTTCGCCGCCGTACTGGCTTGTGCGCCGCTGGTGTGGGCGCAGGTGTCGAGCACCCCGCCCACGCAAACCGTGTTCGAGCCGGGAGAGCCCGTGGAGCAGCCACTGCCCTACAGCCACAAGCTGCATGTCGGCTTGGGGCTGAAATGCCGCGAGTGCCACACAATTCCCGACCCCGGCGACTTCGCGACGTATCCGCCAGAGTCGAAGTGCGCAACCTGCCACGTGGCCGTCAAGACTGATAGCCCGCACATCCAAACCCTGATGGCGGCTGCCGAGGCGGGCAAGCCGATCGAGTGGAACCGGGTCTACCAAGTCCCTGAGTACGTCTACTTCTCGCACGCCGTCCATGTGATCGACGCGGAGTTTGAATGCGCCGAGTGTCACGGCGACGTGGGTTCACGGGAAGTTCTGTTCCAAGAAAAACCCATCTCGATGTATTCCTGCATGGGCTGCCACACCCGGCACGACGCGCCCAATGACTGCGAGCTCTGTCACGACACCCACTAAGTGGCGTTGTAGGGTGCAGTGCTAACCTTCTTGAATGGCAGCGCCCGCATTGCCTTCGATGCACACAACCGTCGCGTCTGACGGGGCTGCGCCGCGGCATTCGGCGACCGTTCGCGTCACGCACTGGGTGAGCGCGCTCGCGTTCATTGCGTTGCTGGTCACCGGACTGGCGATCATGACCGCCCACCCGCGCTTTTACTGGGGCGAAGTCGGCAACCACCTCACCGAGCCGCTGTTCCAACTGCCCATCCCGGCGTCGCGCAAGTCCGTGGACACCGGCTACGACTACCTTTTGACCGACCGCAACGGCTGGGGGCGTGCGATGCACTTCCAGTCGGCGTGGATTCTCGTGTTCGCGGGCTTGGTCTACGTCGCTCACGGCCTGCGCACGTCGCACTTCCGCAAGGAACTGCTGGTGACGCGAGGCGGGTTGCGTTGGGCGGAGTTACGTCGCGTGATCGGCAATCACCTGCGCCTGCGGCCGCCCCCGGCCTCGGAAGCCTGGACGTACAACCCGCTGCAGCGACTTACCTACCTCGCGGTTGTTTTTGGGCTGGTTCCGCTGATGATCTGGACGGGACTGGCGATGTCGCCTGCGGTCACCGCCGCCGCTCCGTGGGTGGTGGACGCGTTCGGAGGACACCAGTCCGCGCGCACGATCCACTTTTTCGGAACCATCCTGCTTGCGCTGTTCCTTGTCGTCCACGTCGCGATGATCGTGCTGGCTGGGTTCGGCGGGCGGATGCGGGCGATGATCACCGGGCGCGTCGATACGGCCAAGGAGTCTTCATGAGCGAGCTTTCACGGCGCAAACTCATCCGGTCCGGTCTGACGGCCGCCGCCGGAGCGACCGGCGTTGTGCTCGGCGCCGCCGTGGCCG
>JAUIKB010000102.1 GCA_030430975.1 Polyangia bacterium | reverse complement strand
CACGCGCTCGAACGCCATGTAGCCGCGTAGATCACCCGGAAGTCCGTTGCGAACGATGACGGTGCAGTCCTCGATCACCGCGTCGAGATCCGAACGGATGCTATCGCGCATCATCTTGTGGGCCTGACTGACGAGCTGGGCGACCTGGCGTATCTGCGACGGTGTGTAGCCACCCATGTTGAACGCCGCCCATGCGCGTCCGATCGATGCTCTCGACTCATGGTCGCTCCGTGCGGTGGCGATCGCGTCCTCGATTTGCAGCGCAAGCAGCCGCCCGACGCGCATCCACTCCGGCGCGTCGTCCGGCAATTCCTTACCGTAAATAGGCTGGGTACTCGCCGGGGACCCCACCAGCCCCGCCCCCGACTGAGGCGCAGGTGAATCGTCACCTGGCGCCATGATCCGAGTCCCGTCAAAGCCTTCTGGGCCGACCGTGCGACTGAGCGTTGGATCCTCGATAAGCTCGCCAGGCAACACGGCCTGCGTCTTCCCGAGGTCGCCGCCCGGCTGATAGATGTTCGTCCGCGCCATATCGGGATCCGGCGTCGGCATCACTTTGGGTTCGATGACAGTCTGAAACTGTGCCGGTGGCGCCGCTGCAGCCGGCGGGCTCCCGATCGGCGGCGTCGGGGCGATCGGCTGCGCGTGAGGACGCGACGGCGGCGGTGGACCCGGCGTATAGCCCTGAGGCGGAGGCGGTGGTGCGTAGGGTGAACGCTGCTCGCCCTGAGCAGCACGCATCGAATTGACAGCCCCGTCTGGATTCGTCCGCGCAAGCGGATCGGTCGCGGCTGGCGCGAGCGGACTCGTGCCGGGAATCGCACTGGCCCCTCTCGGCGCGTACGGATTGCGCGCGCTCGGCACAGCCGCCCCCGGCGCGGCGGGCGGCGGGTACGAGCCCTGGCTCGGCGGTGGCCCGTAGCGGTATGACTTTCGGTCACCCTGAGACGGATCGGGCACGTGACTTGTGCGATCGTCGTCCCGCTGACGAAAGTCAGACTGCGAAAGCGGGTTGCGGGTATCTGGCGACTGGGGGTCCCGGCTTGAACTCAAAAACGGCTCCTGACTGAACAGTCTAGACCGAAACAGCTGGCCCGTCGGCCTGATCATCCATTCCGGTAAAATCCGGCCTCAAGTCCGGACCCCTTCGAACCCCCCATGCTATGCGTCTAGCCGTGAAACCGGCACAGGTTGGCCAGCTTCTGTTCATCGCGTTGGCGGCGCTAGCCGTCTATTCCTTCGGCGCAACAGCTCGGGACGGTGAGATGCGGCGTGTGTGTACCCCGCTGTGCGCGATGCAGCCGAACTATGCGAATCGGAATCGAGTCGCGCCGGAATTCGACCTACCGACCCTGAACGGTGAACGGCTCAAGCTGTCGGACCTGCGCGGCAAGGTCGTGATCCTGAACTTCTGGACCAAGACGTGCCGGCCGTGCCTCGAAGAAATGCCCGCGCTTGCGCAGCTCTCCCAACTACTCACCGAGACCGGGCGCAAGGACATCGAACTCGTGACGGTGTCGACGGACGAAACCGCTGACGACATTCGCAACACGCTCAAGTCAGTGCTCGGCGACAAGATTCCGTTCAAGGTCGCGATCGATCCCGAGGGCAAGATCGTGACCGACGTGTACGGCACGAAGCTCTTCCCGGAGACGTGGTTCATCGACAAGCGCGGCATCATCCGCGCGCGCATCGATGGCGCGAGAGAAAACTGGGCAAGTGCGCTGACCATCGAGTTCGCCGAGAGCTTCGGCCAACCGCTGGCGTGCCCCGTGCGGTTCCGAGCCGGGCGACCCAGCGGACGGCGCGCTGAAATCTGTACAGAGCTGGCGCCTTAACGGTGCCCGCGAAGACGTTCGTGTGCCGGTGCGAGGACGTCACCCTCGAAGAGATCGATCACGCGATCGACGCGGGTCATAACGACATCGAGTCACTCAAACGCTACACCGGGTTTGGAACGGGAACGTGTCAGGGCAAGTGGTGCATGGCTGCCTGCGCGAAGCGCCTGGTCGCCCATGGCTTTGACGCCGGCCAAGGCTTCACGCCGCGCCCGCCGTATCACCCGGTGAGATTTGCCGATCTGGCAGCTCTCGACCCCGACGAGTGACTTGACTCTGCGCAGCGGGCACGTCTGATTTAGATCGCTTGCATCGCCGCTGCGTACTAACCAGACATGAACAGCGCTTCCCTAGCGATGATCGCCGCGCTCGCGATGGTCAGCACCGCGTGCAACGAGACCAAGTCCAGCTCGGCGAGGCCTTCGGGCACAACGAGTGGCGCCGCGCCGGCGGCTCCGGCGGCGAGCGGAGCACGGCACGCTGCCGCGACGACCGCGCCCTCGGCTAAAGCAGGCGCCCTCACGCACCTGGCGACGACGAAGCCAGGCCCGTCGACAGCCAAGTGTACGGACCTCGCCAAGACCCACAAGCCGGACGCGCAGCAGCTGGCGCACGTGCTGCGGCGCCTCACCTGCGAACCGGATCTGTACTTCAAGCCGATCGCGGAGGTCCGCGCCGCCCTCGCGCTTCAGTCGGGATACGAGCTTGAGTTTTCGGGTCCGCGCACCGCATCGCTGAAGTTTCCGAAAACCATCAAGCTGACGGAGTTGTCACGCGTGATGGAAGTTCCGAAACCCGTCGCAACGATGGCGCGGACCGGCTCCTGGCGCCGCCGCATCTGGTACCTCGGCTCCGACGCGAAAACCGGCGACCTGAACATTTGGGGACCCGGGAGGGCAATGATCGACGTCGACGTCGACTACTCGAGCCTAGCCAAGGGCGCCGACGTGACGCCACTGACGGACGACAACGAGCTAGAGGGCACCGCTACCATCACCATGCCGAAGTCCGTCGTGCCTGTGAAACACGACGCGGTCGGCATGAAGGTGCTGCTCGCCGGGCTGACCGCCATCGGCGCCGACCGCACGCTGTTGTCCGCCGAGCCCGAGGACATCGCCGCCAGGGCCAAGCTCACCGGTGAGCGCTTTCGGATCTCGACGCGTTCGATCGGAAGCGCGCGTTCAGGCACCGACGTGTGGACCCAGCGCACTCGGATCGACGCCGATGTGCTGATCGAAGAACTCGGACTCAAAGGAAAGATCTCCCACCGTCAAGTGCGGGACGCTGACGACTTCCTGCTCTACGACGGGTCCGACAGCAGCCATAAGTACAAAGGCCTGTCGCTAACGCTCAGCTTCGACAAGCGCGACGACGGCACGTTCGAGCTCAACGGCATCACGCTGAATTAGCAAGCGACCAGACGCCGGGAAACAACCGACGGAGCTAGTTGCCCTCGTACTCACACCGCGCATCGCACGTTTCGTGCACCGTGACGCGACACAGGCCCGGCAGCGCCGGCTTCATGCGGTCCCAAATCCAACGGGCGAGGATCTCGCTGGTCGGGTTCTCAAGCCCCTCGATATCATTGAGATAGTAATGATCGAGCTGCGCATCGAGCGGCTCCCATACTTCATCGACCTCGCCGTAGTCGATGAACCAGCCGGTTTCTTCATCAACAGGTCCGGCGATGCTGATCTCGATCTTGAAGCTGTGCCCATGTAGCCGCTCGCACTTGTGTCCGGGCGGCACCTTAGGCAGTCGGTGGGCAGCTTCGAATCGATATTCGCGGGTCAGTCGAACGTTCACGGCTGGACTATGGAGGGATGCTCGAAGCCCGGCAAGTGCGTTGCGCTAGGCCGCGGGCAGCAGCACGCCCGGATTCATCAATCCGGACGGATCCAGCTCGCGTTTTGCGGCGGCAAAGGCCCGCGCGAACCCGTCCGCGCGCTCCCGTTCGTACCACGGCATACAGTCGCGGCCGACAGCGTGGTGATGAGTAGTGGTGCCGCCCGCGGCTAGCACAGCAGACGTAATCGCATCCTTGATCGCATCGAACTGCGCCAGCTGCGCGCCCGCCGCCTCTGGTGCGATCACCGTGAAATACGGAGCCGGACCGTCGGGATACACGTGGGTGATGCGACACGTCACCATGCCGTGACCACCGGTTCGCTGCATGGCGTCTCGTGCGGCCTCTGTGACCTGTTCGTGGAGCGTCTCGAACTGACGCCATGTGCATGCGGTCTCAAACGTCTCCACAAACACGCCGAGTCGAATCAACTCGTCGCGCAGATACGGAGCCTTGAGAAACGCCTCTCGCCAAGCTCCAGCGGAGCCGTCACGCGGCCCCTGTTGTCCCTCGCGAGTCACGACGACTCCACGTTCGTCCACAACTCCACCGTGATCGCGACAGAGCATCACGGCAGCGTCGATCCAAGGCTTCAAGTCGTGCCCCGGCGACTCGAACCCGAGAATGAGCATCGCCTTGCCGGTACCGACGCCGTTGAGCATGGCCTCCATCGGGTCGATCACGCGGCAATTGGTCGGATACAGACTCGCCTGCGACAAAGCCTTTAGCGCGCGCGTCGCAGCGAGGAACTCGTCGAACAGCAGTGTCGCTGACGCCCGAACTTGTGGACGGCGACGCAGCCGCATCCACGCGCGAGTGATCACGCCTAGCGCGCCTTCGGAACCGACGAACCAGCGATCGGGATTAGGCCCCGCCCCGGATCCTGGAAGCTGACGGGTCTCGATCACACCCGTCGGCGTGATTACGCGCAGCGCCTGCACCAGCTCATCGATGTGCGTATATAGCGTGGTAAAATGTCCACCCGCGCGAGTCGCGATCCAGCCACCCAACGTCGAGAACTCGAACGACTGCGGATAATGACGCAGCGTTAAGCCGTGGGGTTTCAAAGCCGCCTCAAGATCGGGACCCAGCATGCCGCCTTCGATCAGCGCACACTCGCTGACCGTGTCGACCTCCACAACCCGGCTAATCGCCCCCAAATCGATGGATGCCGCGCGCTCCGCACCGCGGGCTTCCACACCGCCACACACGCTCGAACCGCCGCCATAGGGGACCGCCCACGTGTCGCTCGTCTCGCACCACGTCAGGGTACGGATCAGTTCGGCTTCATTACGCGGAGTGATGACGACATCCGGCGCTGCGGAAAAGTCCCCCGCGAGACCGCGCACCACATCGCGGTAAGCCTTGCCGTAAGTGTGCGATGCGCGGCTGTAGGCATCTGTCGCACTGAACTCGGCCAGATCTTCGGGGACGTCGACGCGCGGCTTCGGTAGCGAGATCGCGTCCAGCGCGGGCACCGACCGCCGGGTTAGTACGGTGTTGCCCAGCATGCCCGCCACGCCGCTCTCCGCCAACTTCATCTGCGCCGCGCTCGGCTGTTCGTCTTCGTAACCCCAACCCCAGAACTTCCGTCGCCGCATGCGCACAGCTCATCACGGGCCGCCTCTAAGCGCTAGGGACGCGCTTCCGGCGGCGCGTCGTCGCCCACCGCGAACTCGACGCTCGTGACCCGCCAAACGTCACCGTCACGCCGCCACGAACTGATGAACTGCCGCTCGTGATACAGGCGCTCGCCGCCCTTCGTCCCGTCGAGCCGTAGCCGCGCCTGCAGCTGTACGGCGCCGTCCGCCAGATTTGACGACTGCACGTTGCGCAGCGCGAGATCGAGCCCCGTATAACCATCCAGTGCCCGCGAAAGCTCTGCAGCACAGGATGCCGTGCCGCTAACGTGCCCAAGCTCCGGCACGTCGACCGTGACGTCGGGACCAGCGGACGCTTCGAGAATACGGCGGAACTGCCCCACTCGGGCTGAGCCCGACGCTGGAGCCGCCGCCGCTAGCCTTGCGGCGAGCCGTCGTGCCGCGGCTTCGGGCGTCATCGGGCGCAGCCAACTCCATGCCAACAGAGCGATTCCGGCCACCAGCAGAGCCCCGAGCACAGCCTGCCAGCTTCGCTGATTCATACGAAACTCGCACAGAGCTGGCTTCCAACGTATGCTCTCACTGTAATTCCAGAGGAGGATACCAGAATGACTCAGCGTGCTTGGCTTCCTGTACTTTCAATCCTGGCGGTGGTGGCAACCGCCGCGGTGGCGTGCAGCGACGACGCGGACTCCAGCAGCGGCGGTCAGGCGGGGTCGACGAGCGGCGGCTCATCCAGCGGCGGCTCATCCAGCGGCGGCTCATCCAGCGGCGGCTCGGGGACCGGCTGCGTTTCGACGCCTGCGCTCGTAGAGATGTGCAAGAGCGTCAGCACCAGCACGTGCACCGAGGTCCAGGAGTGCGGATGCACGAACTGCGCGTGCGAGCTTCAGGACTGTGAAGGGGATTCTGGATGCGTGTCCATTCGCGAGTGCGCGCAAGAGAAGGGCTGCCTCGGCACCGACTGCCTGAGCCCCCAGAATTGCGAGAAGGAAATCAATGACGCGGGCGGCATCAGCAGTCCGTCGGTACAGCTAGTCCTTCGACTCAACAGCTGTATCGAAGACGCCAAATGTCCGATCACCTGCGGGGGCTCCGGCGGCGGCGGCGGCGGCGGCGGCATGGGCGGCATGGGCGGCGGTGGCGGCAGCGCCGGCTCCGGCGGGAGCAGTGCGGGGTCGGGCGGCACCGCCGGCTCAAACGGCGGTTCCGGTGGCTCGAGCAGCTGAGCCATGTCCCCCCAGTTCACTCGACGTCCGGTGAACTGGTTTACGCGTCCCCTCAGTTCACTCGCTTAACCGGGGCGTCCACCGGTCGCTCGCAATAAGTCGAAGAACTCGCGTCGTGTGCGCGGACCCCACGACTCCTGAAGCGCCCAGCGCCGTGGGCCGTATGACTCGTCCAGCAGTCGACGCGCGCTGGCGATTTGGTCCTTGTTCACCGCGCACAGCTTGGCCTCGGGATCGATACCGTAGAGCTTAGCCGCATTGAGCCCCAGGATCTTGCGTTTGCGCGCGTCGGTCAGCTCCGGATAGCCGTACTTCTCCTGCAGCTCGGTCGAGATCGTCAACGTCTTGAACGCCTCGATCATGAACTGGGGCGACCCGTACCAGATCGAATCGGTTCCCCACAGAATGTTGTCCTCGCCAACGTATTTGAGCAGCTTGCCGATGACGTGCATCGCCTGCGTCGGCTTGGTCATGATGTTCAGCCACGTGCTTCCCAGCTCGGCGTATACGTTTTGTCCTGGGCCGACTCCGTTTTGCACCATCGAGTGAATCAGGCTGTTCACGCCGACGGTCGCCGGATACTGGCTGGGGTTCTGTGGATCGACGTCGCCGTTTGGGTCGTACGGGCCTTCGGCACCCTTGCCGCCGTGCTGAAACGCCGAGTGATAGACGACGAACTTCGCTTCTGGATACGCTTTCGCCACCACGCCGATGTCCTTCGGGTCGGTGTAGGTCTCATTGAATCCCAAGATCGGCAGACCTTTGTGACAGCAAAACAGCGGCACACCGAGTTCGATGCCTTTTTCGATGAATGGCGTTCCAAGCGTCGCATCGTCTAGCCAGTAGCCGTCACCTGTCGGGCCCCACGGGGTGTAACATTTCCACGCAGCTACACCTCGTTCATCGACTAGCTGATCCATCAACGCCAACTGCTCGGACAGCCCGTCGTTGGGCGCGATGAAGCAATGATTGACCACTCGATCGCTCCTCGCCAGCGCGTTGACCATGTCCCGAGACTCGGCGATCTCTTCGTTCTCCAGTGGGTTCCCGCAGTTCCCGGTAAAGCCTGTTTTGCACATCGCCGACGGAACGCCGCTCAGCACGGCCACGGCGGTGTCGCTGTTGATAAACACCTGCTCGACATACTGTTCGAACGAAAAGCAGTCGACCGTCCCCAAGCCGCAACCGGCCTGCGGCAAGATAGCCAAGAAGCTCTCGAACGCCGCATAGGTTTGCCGCCACGAACCATTTGGATTCACATGGTGCGTCTGAACGTCGAAAATGAAGTAGTCGCTCGTGTCGAGCAGATCGCACGCGGCATCGGCGTCCTCGGTAGCAGCATCGGGCACCTGGTACCCACCGTCTCCGGAGCTGCCCGCCTCCCCGCCACTTCCGGCAGCGCCTCCGCCACCGGAAGCGGTCGAGGTTTCGTCACCGCACGCGTTCACTATCGCGAGCGTTGTGGCCATTCCCATGGTGCTGGCGAGGAACTCGCGTCGCTCAAGTCCGAGTCGCCGTGCCTTCTCGTCTGCGCGCTGGAGAATCGTCCGCTCTAGTTCTCGCTCCCTCCGCCCCAGCGGCTGAAACGTCTCGCCGTTCGAGTGACCTCCGATCAAGATCGGCGGGCGCGGTTTCGGCTCGCGCGCGGATTTCTTCAGACGCTTGAGCCATTCGAACTTACCCATCAGCTTCCCTTGATCGTGTTTACTTGTATGGCTCGGTAACGGTCGCGGCTTTGCCGTCGAGCCCGGACTTGAAGAACTCGACGTACTGATCCTGCGCTACCTGCTGGAAGATGAGGCTGCCGTGGTCGACGGTCTTTCCTTCGTCATCCTTGTCGTATTGGGAAACGACTGCGGTGCTACCGCTGGCGAGGTTGGCTGTGGTGCTGCCGGTGAGAGACTCAACGCCCGAGATCGGCGTGATCTTGCCGAGCTGCTGCATACCGGCAGCGCGCGCGAGGGCCTCGGTCGACGAGTTCGGTACTATCCCGTCCTTGACGACTTCCTGCAGCAGCACACTACGCGGCTTCCAGTTGGATACGCCCGGCAGCCCTTCGATCGTAGCGTAGCGTGCGTAGTTCACGGGATCGCCCGGGTCGACAATCCCCTGGAGCACGGACATGAAGCGCGCGGTCCCACCGAAAGGAGTCCCCTCGGGCGCCAGCCCCTCAACCACGTAGCGGAAGGTGTTTGAGTCACGAAGTAACGTCATCAGGCTGCCGCCACCGACGTTCCAAACGGCGTGAGTGATCTCGGGGGCTATCGCGGCGATGGTCGCTCCCTGGACGGCTCCAAATGAGTGGCCGATGTAGAAGATCTTCGAAACGTCGAGGTCCGGAACGCCGTCGGGCGCACCGACCGGGAGCAGGTCGAGGTCGCCGAGCGACTTGATCAGACGCACGAGCTCGAACTGATCGGCCGCCATCTGGCGGAAATTGTCGCGAGCGCGTCCGACGTCGAAGGAGCCGGTCGGCTCGTCAACGCCAAAGAACGAATACACACTGGTCAGCAGCGTGGTTTCCCCGTCGAGACGCGACCCGTGCTCCGGCGAGTCGATGGCGAACACCGCAACGCCGTTCTCGTGAACGGGTCCCAGCCGCTCGGAGGTACCCCAACATCCGTCCTTGTCACCGCCCAGACCGTGCCCATAGATGACGACGGGACGCGGGCCGCTCTTATCACCGTCGCTGAAGGCGAGGAACGCCTCGAGATCGACATCTTTTTGCGGCTTGGCGACGCCCTGATCATCGAACTCGAATTTGCCGTTGGGCGCTGGGCGGCGGTACTCAGGCGACACGTAGCTACCCACGAAGCGGACCCGCCTATCGCCGTCCGTTACCTGGGGTGTCTCGACGCTCCACGCCGTCGACATGTCCGGCGCGGCGGCCTCCCGTCGCGCGCTGGCGAGGGCGTCCAGTTCGGTATGGACGTTCCCGACAGTAAAAACCGTAGCCAACGCGATGTCGTCGACTTCGACGCCCGTTGCAGCCTCAACCGTCGGCAGCGCGTCTTGCACTTGCTCGGCGTAATCGGTCTCGGGCGGATCATTCAGCAGCGCGAGCATGTCCTCTGACGCACCGACCGGCGTCCCGTCGTACGCGGTCAGCTTGCGGGTCGCGATGAAGGCGTACGTCGTGCCGCCGTCTAGCGGAACCGCGGGTTGCAGAATCGCCGTGTACTCATCGAACAGCCAGAAGTCGTCTTTCTTTTGACGAAACACCCAGGGCACGAGTCCGACCAGTTCGCCTTGGTCTTTCGAATCCGGGTCCACGTTCACCAGATAGAACTGCGAGCCCTCGTTCGTGAACTCAGCGGCGTCGAGAATGGGCCCCGTTACAGGAGGGTCGTCGTACTCGTCGATGCCGAGCCCTTCAATCTTGAATGAGCCGCTGAACTTCAGCGAAATTCCGCCGACCGGCGAGAAGCCGTCGAGTTCGTTAAGCTGATCGAGCGCCGCCTGGGAGGCGAGCGCGTACTCGTCGGCGGTGTTCTTGTCTGTGATGTCGACGCGCAGACCGGTTGGCGACGACGTGTCTTCGCGAGTGTACCGGTTGCTCGGGTACGGATGCAGTTCACTCTTCGCGGACGCGTCGTAGAGCGCCACGACGGTCGCCGGCTCGGGCTTCGGCTTTGGCTCGGGCTGCTTGTCGACGTCCGCATCGTCGCTGCTCCCGCACCCGCTGAGGACAAGCGACAAGCAGGCCACCGTGCCGAACGCCTTTAGGGGGTGAATCGGCATGTGGAGTCGCATGTTGCCGTCGCCTAAAAGTGGTACGTCAGCGTGTAGGGCTGGCAGCTGTTCGCACCGTAAACGTGCATATAGATATCCGCCGAATCGTCGGTCGAACTGGCGCACAACCCACCAAACGTGGTGCCGGTGATGCGGACGTCACCGTTCGCGGCACAGCATCCCGATAGACCACCGGACGTCGACACCGTGCCCTTGTCGCAGCTGCCTTGGTAGCTACCGGCCACGCAATTCGCGTAGATGCACAGCGACAGACCGTTGTTGACGGTGCCACCTGGAT
>JAUIKB010000101.1 GCA_030430975.1 Polyangia bacterium | reverse complement strand
GTACATTTTCGAACCCAGCGCTACCGCGACGGCCTCGTAGCTGCGCACGTTGGAGATCGCACCTCCGAATCGTTCGGCTGGCTGGCCGGCAAGGGTGATCTGCCGAGAGCTCGTCTCGTTGCCTTTGACCCGACTGCGCGTCTGGTGACGCGCGTGCATGTAGTACGTGGAGCGCTCCTGCGCCGATCGAGGTCCGCGCGGGTAGCTCGTGACGGCGGCGCTGAACGTCGCGATCGAGCCGAGCTTGGCCTCGATGCCCCGTTGGGTCAGTTCACCGAGCAGTGTTCGGCTGGTGAACTCGAAGTCCTTGGGCTTGGCGGGTAGGGCGACCCGGAACCCATCCGCGGCGAACAGCTGCCAGCTCAGCTGGCTGTTCTTCGTTAGCTGCGCCAGCGGCGGGGGACGCAGGACCGGTAGCTTCGGTGGCGGCAGCTGGCGGGGCGACGACGACGTGGGTGGTGCCGAACTGGACGGTCCCGGCGCGCGATGTGCAGCGGAGGCTACACTCGAGGCCACGGGTGTCTCGGGCTGTAGCGGCACAGCACGACCGCGCGGCGCTAGCGCGGTGACGACTACGGCGGCGATGGCGGCCGCGCCGATCGGAACGTAGCCGATGAACTCAGAGCGACTGGCGCCGTCCCGCGTCATGCGGGGTGCTCGCGACTAAGCATTGGAATAGCGGTTCAGCTCGTCTGGCGAGAAACGTCGAGTCCGTTCCTTGAGCAGCGCGATCACTTCTTCTTGGCTGCGCTCTGGCGCTCCAGGCAGCTGAACGAAGCGCTTGGCGAGGCTCTTGTAGCGACCGGTGACCAGCATCAACCAAACCTGAAAGAAATCGATGCCGTCGAACACGATGGCGTCCTGGCGTCCGTACTCGGCTTTGTTGGACTCGAACTCACCGGGATACTCCGTCCAATGACAGCGTGCCTTCACATGATGGTGAATGTGGTAGCCGTCGTTGAAGCAGCGGCGATTATACCGTGTGTTAATGCAGGTGATGCTGTTGGCATAGGCGTTCGCCGGGTCATCGTGCTTGATGAAGGCGTGCTGCCCCCAGTTGCCTGCCATCATCAGCAGTCGAACGACGACCATCGGGCCAAAGAACACCGCCACTGTGGCACGCCAGTTGAACCACGCCAGCACAGCGCAGCCGAGCAGGAATGCGATTTCGCCAAATGCCATCTTAGTCAGCATTCGAGCGTTGCCCTTGCGGCGGTGGTACCGCCCGAGTTCGAAGATTCCGATGGTCATGAATCGGCCGAAGTACATCAGCCAATGGCTCAGTCGGTCCCGCTGGAAAGGCATCGTCGTACTCAGGTCGTCCGGGAGGTTGTTCTCCGGATGATGCATGCCCATGTGGTGCACGAAATAGGTCCACGGTGTCTCGCCAAAGAACGGACTGATCCACACCGGGATCAGCTTGTTCAGCGGGGCGTACTTCTTCTTGAAGAGCATCCGGTGAGACGTGCAGTGCAACATCAAGATGAAGCGGTCTAGGGTCGTGACCCCAACCAACAGCCAGTACCCGACCGCGAACCACCAAAAATGCTCGGTCACGAAGAACAGCCCGACGCCGAGCGCCGCCATCACCAGGCACTGGCCGATCAAATAGACAAACGGCAAGTCGCGCGGATCGTTGATCAGACTGAGCAACCACCGGTCATAGAACGGCGTGTTGTCGGTTTCTTGAGCGGCGGCCTGAGCCATGAGGCGCGGACTGTAGCACAATGTAAGATGCCGAGACGGCTCCTGCCGAAGCTACTCAGTGGGGCAGCTTTTTGGCCGTTTTTCCGGATCCTCCGAGCAGATAGGGTCGCCGAAGCACAGCCACTGCGACGTACTGCGACAGGGTCGGTAGCAGCGCAGTGCGCACCATCCATCTGTGCCAACGGATGAGGCTTCGCTCGTCAGGCACAGCTGCGCCGCTTCTTCGCCGCATTGCCCGGGCCGAAACTCAGGGTGAATGCCCTTAGCCGGTTCTGGCGCCGGCTCGTCTTCCAACTCCAAGACGCAGCCACTGACCATCAGGCAACCCAGTCCGGCGCCAATCCATCGCCACATGCTGATCGACACACTACGCTCGACGGTGCTGCGCGCCAACCCAGGCGTTTTTCCGAGGCGCTCAACCAACTCGGGCTAGTTTGAATCCGTGGACCGGCGAAACCTGCTCAGTGTGCTGACGAGCTGTGTGGCAGCCGCTGCGTGCGGCGCGCGGCACGCAGCCGATCCATTCGCGTCAGCCACGGCCGGGGGCACCGCGCGCCGTCGCCTGCAAGAACTCGCCGCCGCCTACGAGCAGCTCATGGCGACCCACGGGCTGCTGCAGTGGCAGATGTATGCCGGGGTGAAGAACCCTGGGCGCGAAGCGCAGATGCGCGCCGTTCGCGCTGACGAGCAAGAACTGTTCGCCGAGGCGCAGCGTTTGCTCGAGCAGTCAGCTGGGCGCCTGGTGTCGCCGCGGCAGCACGCCTTGTGGACGGCGGGCGCGACGAGTCTGAAACTGCTTCGCGATCCCGAGGCGCTCAGACTGAGCGATGCCTTGGAACAACTGATCTCAGAGCATCGGTTCAAGGGTTCCGGCGGAGCGCTGAAGCGCGCCGACCTGACCGAGCTCCGGACGTCCTCGACCTACGGCGACCGGCTAGAGGTTAGGCGCCTGTATGGAGAACTCCACAAGCTGGCGCGGCCGCTTCTAATAAAGCTCCTCACGCGCCGCAACGCCGTCGCGCGGGCGGAGGGTCAGCGCAGCTACTACGAAGCGTTGTTGCGTCTGCGTGGGGTCGATCCGGGGCGACTCGACCAGCTCACAGGCGCGCTCAGGCGCACCACGCGCCGGTCGATGCAGATCCTTCAGAGACAGCTCGTTACGCGGGTACGCCGTCGGCTGGCGCCGTGGGATATGCAGTACGCGCTAGAGACCGCGCTTCCTGTTGCTGCTGAAGAATTTCCACGCGAACGCGCGATCGAAGTGGCGCGTGAAGTGTTCGCGCAGTTCGGCTTCGATCTGGGGGCCGTGGAGGTGCGGGTACGTGACTTCGCGTTCGGGGGCCAGGCGATCAGCGTGCGGGTACCCGACGACGTACGCGTGGTAGTCCGACCGCAGTCAGGGCATCGCTTCTTAGCGACGCTTCTGCACGAGTTCGGTCATGCGTTTGTCGCGACGGCGACCACCGAGACAGCGCCGCTGTTGAAAGGCTATGAGTGGATTCCCGGACTCAGCTCACCGGGCTTCGCCGAGGGGCAGGCCGAGGTGTTCGGGCGGCTGCTCGATGCACCGAACGCCCTGCGCGGCGCTTTACGGCTTGCCCCGAAGACCGCAGCACAGCTCAGCGCCCGGCGACGCGCCGTGGCCGTCGTTCACGTCCGGCGCCTGCTTGGGCTGATCGAGTTCGAGCGTCGAGCGTATGAGGATCCGGCCGCTGACCTCGACGCGCTATCGCTACATATCGAACGGCAGGCGCTTTTGACCTACACCCCTCGCGGGGTCGTCCCCGTGTGGGCCGCATCACCGTTTCACGCCAGTTACCCTGTGTATCGCCAGAGCTATCTGGTCGCGGCGATGATGTCGGTGCAGGTGCGAGCGGCTCTGCAGCGGCGCTTTGCTTCGAATTGGATCAGCCGCCGTTCGGGTCGGTTTATCCGCGAGCGGTTAGTAGCGAGCGGGGTGCGGTGGACCACCGACGAACACCTGGTTCGGGCCACGGGTCAGCCGCTGCACCCCGGGGATCTTGTGAAGTATCTCACCGAATCTTAAACGGCCGAATCAACGTGGTCGTCTGGGCGCTGCGCGACTATCCTATTGCCAGATGTCCGGTGCGCAAAGCGGCGACCCTACCAACCTGACCGGCCGTCGCGTCGGTGACAAGTACTCGGTTCTAGGCTTGCTCGGCGCCGGCGGCATGGGCACGGTCTATCGAGCCGAGGGCCCAGGCGGCGACATCGTCGCGCTGAAGGCGGTGGTTCGCGGTGATCTCGTGCCCGAAGCGCTGCAGCGGTTCGAGCGTGAGTCCGAACTCGGTCAGCGGATTAACAGCGGGCACGTCGTGCAAACGCTGGACTCGGGTGAGGACCGAGGACTCGGCATTCTCTACATCACGATGCCGATGATGAACGGTCAAGACGTCGGCGAACTGGTCGACCGTGTCGGTGCACTGGATCCAGCCGTCGCGGCACGCATTGCGCTGCAGGCCACCTACGGATTCAGCGCGGCACACAATGTAGGAATCGTGCACCGCGACGTGAAACCGTCGAACATCTTCCTGGACGAGTCGGACGGCGATCCGATCGTGCGCATCTGCGATTTCGGTGTCGCTAAGAAGCTCGCCATGGGCGGAGAAACAGCGCTGACCGCCACCGGTAGCCGGATCGGTACGCCGCTTTACATGTCGCCCGAGCAGCTTCGGAACTCGAAAGAGGTCGACGAGCGTGTCGATGTTTGGGGGCTCGGGGTCACGCTGTACGAAATGCTGTGCGGAGTTCCGCCGTTCGCAACTGTGACCAGCATCGCCGAACTTGTGCTGTCGGTGTGCACGCGGGACGCGCCTCACCTTCAGGACCGCGCCCCGTGGGTTGAGCCCGAGCTCGCCAAAATCGTGCATAAGGCGATCCGACGCGAGCTGGACGCCCGATTCGTCACCATGGATGAATTCGGTTCCGCGCTGCGCCCGTTCGTTGAAAACGTCGAACAGCTGCAAAAAACCGACCTCGAGCGCGTAGCAGCCGAAACTCGTAAGCGAAAAGCGGAGCGCGCGGACTTAAGCGAACCCATTGCGGCTAGCGTTCGCCCTCCAGCCATGGGCGCCGAGCCGGATGACGCGCTGATCGGTCAGCTATTGGACAACCGGTTCAAGGTTCAGCGTTTGATCGGTGAGGGCGGCATGGGCGCCGTCTACGAAGTAGAGTCATCTGAGGGCGGCAGGTACGCGGCGAAGGTGATCTCGCGCGACGCCGCGGGTGACGATGATCAGACGCTGCGGAGATTCCTGCGCGAAGCTCGGGCGGCGATTCCGATCGCGAACGGGAACGTCGTCAGAACCATCGAGGCTGGACGCGACGCCCAGCTGAACATGCCGTTCATCATCATGGAGCTGCTCGACGGGGTCGACCTGTCGACTCTACTCAAACAGCAAGGCCCGCTCGATCCAGAAGTCGCGGTCGGATTATTCATTCAAGCCGCCGACGGAGTACGTGCTGCGCACGACTCGGGGGTCGTGCACCGTGACCTCAAGCCCGCCAACCTGTTTCTTCAGTACGAAGCGGACGGTCGCGTTACTGTGAAGGTCTGCGACTTCGGTGTGGCAAAGCGCACGCAGTCAGACGGCTTTGATCAGACATCTCACGAACTGACTCGGACCGGGGGCATGCTCGGATCGCCGATGTACATGTCACCCGAGCAGGCGCGCAACGCCAAGACGGTGGATGCGCGCAGCGACATCTGGAGCCTGGCGGTGTCGCTGTGGGAAGCCCTCACCGGCCGTCGCATTTGGGACGGACAGCCGTCGCTCGGCGAGATCATTTTGGCGATCTGCGTCGAACCGGTGCCGCGAGTTGAAGAGCACGCACCGTGGGTCGATCCAGGACTCGCAGCAGCGGTGCATCGGGGGCTGCAGCGGGATCCAGAGGAACGCTGGCAGACAGTCGGCGAGATGATGGAAGCGCTAAAGCCGTACGCGCCCAAGACCGAGCTGCGCAAGGACATGCTTCGAAGCGTGAGCGAGGAACTACGCGCGTCGAGCCCGGTAGCCGCCGTTTCCCATAGCGGCGCGCTATCGTCGTCGTCTGTTGGTGAACTGTCCACGATCGCCGCCAGCAGCGACGTCGCCGCCAAAATGATCGATCACCCGAAGCGCTCGCCGCTGGCAGTCGTCGCTGCGGTCGCTGCTGTAGCCGCCCTCGGCGGTGGTGGCTGGCTGCTGATGAGAAAGTCGAAGGCGCCTGCTGTCGTGCCGCAGCCCATCGCGGCGGCGCCGTCCGTTGCGTCGACGCCCGCGCCGGAAGACTCCGCCGCTGCCCCGATTGTGGAGCAGGTTCACTCGTCTCGCCTTGAGATCAGCGGGGAGGAAGTGACCGTCATCGCCGACGGAAGAGAGCTCAGTGTTGCCGATGGCGGAGTCGACCTTGTGGGCGAGCCAGGAGCGTCGCTCGAGGTGACATTCAAGCACGGGGATTCTGTCGAGAAAAAGCAGATCGTCCTCCTCAAGAATGGCAAGACCTCTCCTGCTGAGGTCAAGTTTGAAAAGACCACGGCCCCGAGCCGCCCACGGGGTGGCTCGAAGCCATCGACGAAGCCCGCGACCAAACCGACGGCCAAACCGACCGCGAAGCCGACCGCCGCGCCCCCGCCCACGGGTCCAAAGCCTCCGCGGGTGAAGCCGACGGATTCGTTCGATTGAGGCCTTGAATCAGAGCGTGGCTGCAGAGGAACCAGTCGAGCCGCCACCTGGCCGGGTGCTGGTCATCGCCGGGTCGGACTCGGGCGGCGGTGCGGGGATCCAAGCGGACATCAAGACGATCACTGCGCTCGGGGGTTACGCGGCTACGGCGCTCACTGCCATCACCGCTCAGAACACGCTCGGCGTGCACGCCGTATCGGGCGTAGAGATCGAGCTTGTTCGCCAGCAGATCCGTGTCGTGCTGAGCGACATCGGTGCGGACGCCATCAAGACCGGCATGCTGCACTCAGCCGAAGTGGTGGTCGCGGTTGTGCAGGAAATCGAAGCGGCAGGACCCTCATTGCCGATCATTGTTGATCCGGTGATCACGGCGAAAGACAGCTCGCGGCTTTCGGATGATCGCGCGGTCGAGGCGATCCTATCCGAGCTCGTCCCGCGAGCGGCGGTGCTCACGCCAAACGTTCCGGAGGCCATCGCGCTCACGGGTCTCGATATCGAGACCCGAGCCGATCAGCGTGCGGCCGCCGAGGCCCTGCTCGCCAAGGGCGCCAAGGCCGTGGTGCTCAAGGGCGGGCACATGGCCTCGGACGTCGTAGCGGACCTGTTGGTCACTCAGCACGGCGACGTTTATTGGCTCGAGGGGCCGAGGATTCACACTCGCCACACGCACGGTACGGGTTGCACGCTGGCGTCGGCGATCGCCGCGGGCGTTGCCGAGGGGCTGCGCCTGATCGATGCTGTCGAACGCGCGAGGGACTACGTGCGCCGGGCAATCGAGTTAGCGCCCGGATTCGGCCAGGGGTTTGGTCCGCTGCATCACGGCCACCGTCGGCGCTGATTCGGAATCCGGCGTGAGCGGTGCATAAACGGCATAGATCCGTTCCAGGCGCGCCTCGTGTTGGGTTACACAGTGATCGTGAACAAATTACGCAGCTACGTGTATGGGGAGTGGGTTCAAGGTGACGACCGGTTTGCCGAACTCAAGAACCCGACGACCGAGACGACGATCGCGCAAGCATCCACGGCGGGCATCGACATGGACCGAGCGCTTCGACATAGCCGTGAGGTCGGGGGCCCGGCGCTTCGCGCGCTGACGTTTGCCGAGCGCGGCGCGCTGCTAGCCGCGATGAGCCGTACAATCCACGGCGCGCGCGAGGAGCTCATCGAGCTGGCCATCGAGAATGGCGGAAACACCCGCGGCGATGCCAAATTCGATCTTGACGGAGCCACCGGCACCCTGATGGCGTACGCCGATCTGGGTGCCGAGCTCGGCGATCGGCGAACGCTGGTAGACGGTGACCCGGTCGATCTCGGCGGCGGCTCTCGCTTGGGCGGCTACCACATTCGAATTCCCCGCCCGGGCGTAGCCGTGCACATCGGCGCGTTCAACTTCCCCGCCTGGGGCTGGGCCGAGAAAGCAGCCTGCGCGCTATTGGCCGGCATGCCGGTGCTGACGAAGCCAGCGACCGCAACGTCGCTCGTGGCCGCACGCACCGTCGAGCTGGTGGTCGAGGCCAAGATCCTGCCCCAGGGTGCGCTGAGCGCGCTGGTCGGGAGCGCCGGCGACGTGCTCCAGCAGCTGTCGTTTCACGACGTCGTGGCGTTCACCGGCGGTAGCGCGACGGCCCGCACCATCCGCGGTACCGAGCGGCTGCTCGATGCCGGCGTTCGGGTGAACGTTGAAGCGGACAGCCTCAACGCGGCGGTGCTGGCGCCCGACGCCGACGACGCGACCGTCGACGTGTTTCTGCGCCACGTGCATCGCGACATCACGCAAAAGGCTGGTCAGAAGTGCACGGCTATTCGCCGCATCCTGGTGCCAGAAGCTGCATACGATCGCGTCGCTGAAGCCTTGTCCGAGCGTTTGGGCGACACCGTGATCGGTGATCCCAAACTCGCCGACGTCCGGATGGGCCCGCTCGCGACGGCTCGTCAGCGCGACGATTTCAATGCTGGCGTAGCCAAGCTGCGCGAGCAGACCGATATCATTTACGGCGATCCGGCAACCGTTACACCGACCGGCGTCGACGACGGTCGTGGTTACTTCGTGCCGGCGCTGCTGCTCGGGGCCAAGAGCGCGCTGGACGCTTCCGTCGTCCACGAACTCGAGGTGTTTGGCCCGTGCGCCACGCTGCTGGCCTACGACGGCAGCGCCGACCAAGCCTCAACGATCGTGCGCGCGGGTCAGGGCGGGCTGGTCACGTCGGTCTACAGTGACGACCGCAAGTTCTCAGCGGCAATGATCGACGGAATCGCTGCTTGGCACGGGAGGATTTTTCTCTGCGACAAAAAAATTGCCGAGAAGGTTCCGGGACCCGGAACTGTTCTCCCGTCGTTGCTCCACGGCGGACCCGGCCGCGCTGGCAACGGCGAGGAACTCGGTGGAGTACGCGGGCTCGAACTGTACCAACATCGAACCGCCCTCCAAGGCAATGCGCCGCTGCTCGCGCGGTACGTTGGCGGTTGACTTAGACCGTCGCCGCGTGGCGCGCCGAGCCCACGGAGCTTTCGAGGAAGAACTCGCAAAACAGCGCCGTCATTTCGTGCGGAGCTTCGGTCGTCAAATCGTGTCCGACGCCGGGCAGGATCTTCAATTCCGCATTCGGTATGCGGCTCGCGAGCACGTCGGAGTGCTCGGGATGGATCAGTCGATCCGCGTCCCCGGTAACGATCAATGTCGGCTGGCTGATGCGGTCTAGTTCACGGTACACGTCGTGGCGGAGCACGGCGGCGATCTGGCCGAGGAAACCCGAAAGTCGCGGCTTCTCCGACGACGCGAGCTCCCGCCAGCGGTCGAGCACTTCCGGATGCTGCTCGAGAAATCGATCGCTGAGCGCCAGCGGCGCGGTCAAGACGACGGCTTCGGACGGCGGGTGACGGATTGCCTGCAGCATGCGGTAGACAACCCGAGCAGATGTGCCGGGGCCATGCCGAGTTCCCGGGCGCGTCGCGCCCAGCACCAGCCGGGTGACCTTGCGGGGGTGTCGAAGTGCGAGCTGCTGGGCGATCATCCCGCCTAGCGAGACACCGAACACGTTCGCACGGTCGAAACCAGCGGCGCCCACGACGTGCGCCGCGTCATCGGCCATCGCCTGTGTCGAATAGGGCGGCGTTGGAACGTCCGAACGACCGATGCCGCGATTGTCGAAGGTGATGACGCAGAAACGGTCCTCGAGTAGCTCGACGATCTCGCCCCAATAGCTCGATGAACGTGCCAGGCCGCGAATCATCAACAGCGGCGGCGCGCCGCGATTTCCGCGCACGTCGTACCGAAGGGTAACGCCCTCGCGTTTCGTAGTGCTCACGCGCGGTTCGCCTACGCCAGGGCGCGGTCGACACGCTTCATCGCGCGCTGGAGCCCGATGTGAGCGGTACGGTGTAGCGGCGTCGCGTTGTCGAGCCCCTCGGCGGGATGCAGAAAGTTGATGAAGTGGGGGCCCAGGCCGCCTTTCGGCGTCGCCACCGCGCGCAGCACGCTGCGCCCGTGGGCGGCGACCATCTGCCCCACGATCTCGTCTTGCATGGATGTGACGCGCGTCATCATCAGGCGCGGATTCAACTGCAGTAGCTCCAAGTCTGTACGAACAGCGAGACCGGTACCCATCAAGAGGAACAAACACTCCGCCTGGAACCGCGCCGTGCGCCGCGCCTCGCGCTTGTCCATCCGCTCGATCAGCCGCGGTACGTACATGACGCCGAGCCCCACGTGTCGGGACTCATCGCGCTCGATGTACGGCAGCAGTTCATCGCGCTCGATGTACGGCAGCAGTTCGCTCAGGACAGGGCAGAGCTCGGCTTCGGCGAGGCGTTTGAATATCACCACGGCGTTGGTCTCGAACAGCAGCTGCATCCCCACGAGCTTGGTTGCCAGAGTCGGCGCCTCGAGGACTTTGCGGAGGAGTCGCTTGGGCAAGCCACCGAGAGGACCGACGGGTCCGAGCTGCCGGACGTAATCGCGCATTACATAGAAGTGACGCGCTTCGTCGAAGACCTGCGCCGTGGCGGCCATTTTGGCGTCCATGTCGTCGATGCCCAGCGCGAGATCCGCTGAGATATTCCAAGCAGCGAGCTCACCCCACATCAGCGTCGTCATGACCCGGGACAGGGCACCTCGCGTTTCATCGTCGAGCTTGGCGCCCGGGGGGCCGTGCTTCTCGATCAGCGA
>JAUIKB010000100.1 GCA_030430975.1 Polyangia bacterium | reverse complement strand
CCGTGTCGTCGAACTGAGCCGAACGATCGAAAGCGAAGCTGCCAGCGGTGAGTTCATCGGCGTGCTTAAGGCCTCGGCGCGCGGCGCGGAGCAGCTGGTCGAAGCGTTCGACGACGCCGCCAAGCTACATGCGCGCCAGGTGTGGCGGGAGGGACGAACGTTCGAAAAGGCGTACCTGATCGATCTGCTGCAGCAAATGATCGAGGACGGCATCGATCTACATCGCGAGGACACAAACGGCGCATACATGGAGATCGACACGGTCGAGGACCATGGTCACGCGGCGGCCTGGTGGAAGAGCCGACCTGACGCTGCTGGAGCCAAGTGAGCGTTCACGAGACCATTGGCACCACCGAGCTTCTGGACCGCGTACGGGACGTCTGGGATGGCGGTCGTGCCGCGATGGCGTTCGACGCCGACGGCACGCTGTGGCGAGGCGACGTCGGAGACGACGTCTTCCGGGGTGCGATCGAGCGCGGCGCGTTGCGGCCGGAAGCGCTCCCCGCACTCAAACGCCTGGCCAACAGGCTAGGCGTCGCCGCGCCGGACGATGACGCCAACAGCGCCGCGACCGCCCTGCTTCAGAGCTACCACGACGGGATTTGCCCTGAAGAGACCGTCTGTGAAGTGATGACATGGTGCTACGCCGGCATGACCCTCGGCGCGGTTCGCTCGCTCGCGTCGGACATCGTCGGCGACGTGACGCCGCGATTGATCCCACAGGTGATGAAGGTGATCGAATGGGCGCGCACGAAGGACATCCGTTGCGTGATCGTGTCGGCTTCACCACGAGCCGTCGTCGAAGCTTGCGCTGCCGCGGCGGGTTTTCGCGCCGAGGACGTTCGCGGTGCCACACCGGCCGTCACCGGTCAGATCATTCAGCCTGCGATGGCTGAGCCCGTGCCCTACGGGCCGCGAAAGCGCGTGGTGGTGGACGAGTTGCTCGACGGTGCCGCACTGCTGGCCGGATTCGGGGACAGCGGCTTCGACGCCGACCTTCTCGAACGCGCCGAGATCGGTGTCGCCGTCGCCCCGAACGCGAGTCTGTCCACCCTCTGTTCGGAACGCCAATTCGTTGAAATTATTCAAGATTAACAGTATTCGATGCAAAGCATTACACTGCCTGTAGACTGAAACGCTATGGCCAAAAGCGCCCCACGGGTCGTTTCATCGACGCCCGAACTCACGGCTTTGCGCGGCGATGAATCCAAAACCGTCAGGAAGTCGGATCTGCTTCGCGAAACGCTGAGCGCGGCCAAAGGTGAGCCGCTGGTAATTCTCATTTCTGGGCACCCCGACCCCGACGCGATCGGCAGCGCGCTCGCCCACAAGCTGATCTGTCAGGAGCTGGGCGTTCCAGCCACGATCGCTCATGTGTTGCCGGTGTCTCGGCCGGAAAACCGTGCACTGGTGAAGCTCCTCGACGTGGACTTGGTGCAGCTCTCCGAGACCGAAGAGCTCGAACAATTCCGACATCTGTCATTGGTCGACACCAGTTCCACCGAGCCGTCGCTCGAATTGCCGGAGCACCTCAAGCCGCTCACAATCGTCGACCACCACCGTGGCGCCCCATTAGTCGAGGCGCCCTTCATGGACATACGCCCGACCATCGGCGCGACGTGCACGATCTACGCGGAGTACCTCCAGGACGGGATCGCGCCGCTGCGCGCGGAATCAAAGGAGGACGCGCGGATCGCAACGGCGTTGTTGTTCGGCATAGAGACAGACACCGACGATTTCTCAGCGGCGACGCAGCAAGATTTTCTCGCGGCCGCATTTCTCAAACCACTGTGCGATGTCGCGCTGTCGGACCGCTTCGGACACCGCACGGTTGCCGCCGAAGCGATGGACGCGATCGGCCGCGCGTTGGTCGACATGGAGGTCGTCCGGGACTTCGCGCTGGCTGGAGTCGGCCGGGTCTCGCCACGCAATCGCGACGCGATCGCCAGCGCCGCGGATTTCATCGTCCGCCGCGAAGACATAGACACCGTGGTGGTGTACGGGCTCGTTGACGGGCGCATCGACGGCTCACTCCGTACCAAGAGTGCCAGCGTCGATCCCGCGCAGTTCCTACGTACCGCGTTCGGTGAAGCCGACAACGGGCGGCCCTATGGCGGTGGACGAGCTGAAAAAGGCGGCTTTCAGGTGCCGATTGGGATGCTCGCCGATACCGACGACACCGAAGGGCTGTGGCGGGTCGTCCAGCGAGTTGTGCGCAAACGCTTAGCACGCGTGATCCAAGAGCTGGATCCCCCGACGTAAGGCCCGAAACATTGCCTAGCCAATCGACGCAACGCCGCAGGGCGTTCGAACCTCACATCCGTGCGCGGCGACGCTTGAGCCGCGCCAGCAAGCGAGTACTTTAGGTCCGACATGAACTTCACTCTCACCGAAGACCAACGACTTCTCCAGCAGACCGCCCGGGACTTCGCGGACCGCGAAGTCGCGCCGAAAGCCGCCGAAATCGACAAACAGGCGCGCTGGCCCAAAGAGATCGTCCAGCAGATGGGCGAACTCGGCCTGATGGGCGTCGCTGTACCAACCGAGTTTGGCGGCTCTGGCATGGATGCCGTCAGCTACGTCGTCGCGATGGAAGAAGTCAGCCGCGCCTGCGGCAGCACCGGCGTCATCATGAGCGTCAACAACTCGCTGTTCTGCGACCCGGTGTTGAAGTTCGGCTCTGCCGAGCAAAAGGAGAAGATCCTCAAGCCATGTGCCGCAGGCGAGAAGCTCGGCTGCTTCGGCCTGACCGAGCCCATGAGCGGATCGGACGCCCAGACCATGCAGACCGTCGCCGAACGCAAAGGCGCTGGGTGGATCCTGAACGGCAGCAAGAACTTCATCACGAACGGTCCACATGCGGACTACGTGATCGTGTTCGCTGTTACCGACAAGCCAGCGGACGGCGGCAAGGTGCGCCACACCGCGTTCATCGTTCCGATGGATCGCAAGGGTGTCAGCCGGTCGCCTCACGACGAAAAGATGGGCATCAAGGGCGCGCACTCGTGCACGCTGTTCTTCGAAAATGTAGAGCTCGACGACTCCGAACGACTCGGCGAAGAAAACCAAGGGTTCAAAGTCGCGATGGTCACGCTAGACGGCGGGCGAATCGGCATCGCCGCCCAGGCTCTCGGCATCGCGCAGGCGGCGTTGACCAAATCCATCGCCTACGCCAAGGAGCGCCATGCGTTCGGCAAACCGATCGCCAAGTTCCAGGCGATTCAATTCAAACTCAGCGACATGGCTACCGAGTTGGACGCGGCTCGCTTGCTGACCCTGCGCGCGGCGGCACTTAAGGATGCTGGGACACGCCACAGCCTGGAGAGCGCATCGGCTAAACTCTACGCATCCGAAGCCTCGTCGCGGATAACGCACCAGGCGATTCAGGTGCACGGCGGCTACGGGTACATCGAGGAATACGGCGTAGAGCGGCACTATCGGGACGCTCGCATCACCGAGATCTACGAGGGCACGAGCGAGATTCAACGCCTCGTGATCGCCAACTGGGTGCTCAAGGCATGAGACCAGCGGCGGTGTGGGGGGTGCCGCTGGCACTCGCGCTAAGTTCTGGTTTCGGCATCGGCTGCGGCGGCGGCGGTCAGCCTGCCAAGGCTCCGCAGCACGAAGTCGAACCGGATGCGGACGAGGATGACGGGGACGACGAACCGTCGGGGGCGTCGGTGTCGCAAGAGATCGGCGCTTTGGACCAGGACGCGGTCACCAAGACGTTCGAACGGTCCGTCAAAGCGCTGCAAAAGTGCCTCAGTCGTGGCGTCGAAAGCGTCGAGTACTTGGGTGGTCGCATCGCGTTCTCATTGAAGATCGCTGGTGACGGCTCCGTTGCAGAGGCTCACGTCGAAGACTCGACGATCGGGCACCTCGACACCGAACGCTGCATGGTGCGCGCACTGAAGGCCAAGACGTGGCCCAAACCGGTCGGCGGCAGGCACGGCCTCGCGCAGAACTCCATCGAATTTGATCCCCTCACAGACGGGCGTCCCGCCGACGAGTGGGATCCCAGCAACGTATCGGAAGTAACCGCGGGCTTGGTCGGACTACGTCAGAAGTGCGGCGCAGAGCGGCGCATGAAGGCCACGGTGTACGTCGAGGACGACGGGTCCGGCAAGACCGGGAAGGCACTCAGCGTCGGCCTCGCCGCGCCGAGCGGCCCGCCGTCTCAGGACGCTACCGACTGCATCGTCCAAGCGCTGAAGTCCGCGACCTACCCGACGCCCGGCAGCTGGGTCGCAAAGGTCAGCTTCGAACTCTGATGGCCGGCGAAGGCGAGCAGCCCGTTGCTCTCGTCACCGGCGCGGCTCGACGTGTGGGCGCCGCGATCGCGCGCCATTTGGCCGCGCACGGGACGACCGTGGCCGTGCACTACCATCACAGTCGCGAGCTGGCTGACTCGCTAGTCGATGAAATCCGCAGGGCGGGCGGCCGCGCGCAGGGGTTTGCCGCAGACCTGACGAGTGCCGACAGCGGCGCGCGCCTTGTAGAAGAGGTGCAGCGCCAACTTGGCGACCTCGATTTGTTAGTGCATAGCGCGGCGGGGTTCGAACGACAGGCCTTCGGCTCGGTCGATCCCGATGCATGGGATCGCATGCTGAGCCTGAATACACGAACGCCGTTCTTCATGTCTCAGCAGGCCGCGCCCGGCTTGCGCCGCACGCGCGGTAGCATCGTATTCGTGACGTGTTCAAGTGCCACGACTCCGTTTCGCGGTTACGCGCCTTACGTTGTTTCAAAAGGCGCAACCGCTCACATGATGCGGACGCTGGCGGTGGAACTGGCACCGGACATCCGGGTCAACGCCGTAGCCCCCGGCACCGTCCTGCCGCCGGACGACATGAGCGACGACCAACTCTCCCGGATCCGTGACCGCATTCCGCTGCACCGCTTCGGCTGCGCGCAGGATATCGCCGAAGCTGTCGCCTTCCTCGCGAACGCGTCGTTCGTGACCGGACATGAATTGCTCGTCGACGGCGGGCGCGCCTTAGCCAGCCGCTAGTGGCCCGCTACAGTTTGACAAATCGGCACAACCGCACCCGCCACACAGTGCCATGTTAGTAGCGGCGCGACGAATACAACCGAGCGTTCCGCCGTTGGGAGCACAGTGACCGCACCGAATCTCGATGCCATCCGCGAGCAGCTGCAAGCGGTCATCCGCGGCAAGAGCGACGCGATCGACTTGGTACTGACGGCCGTTCTGGCGGGCGGTCATGTGCTGCTCGAAGACGTGCCGGGAGTCGGAAAGACGACGCTAGCTAAGGCGGTCGCACGGGTTTTCGACGTGCGGTTTTCCCGATCCCAGTTCACGTCCGATCTGCTGCCGTCCGACATCCTGGGAGTACAGATACTCAACCCCAGGGACGGCACGTTGACGTTTCAACCCGGCCCGATCTTCGCGAACATTTTCCTGGCCGACGAGATCAACCGTGCGTCGCCGCGAACCCAAAGTGCGCTACTCGAAGCAATGAACGAAGGTCAGGTGACCCTCGACGGGACAACCCATCCTGTGCCACAGCCGTTCTCGGTTTTCGCCACACAGAATCCAGCGGATTTTCACGGAACCTACCCGCTTCCCGAGGCCCAGCTAGACCGGTTTTGGATCCGGCTTTCGCTCGGTTACCCCGACGCCTCGCAGGAACTCAACATGTTGTCGGATCGACAGCAGCGTGACCCACTCGATGATCTACGGCCTCTGTGGACGGCTGAGCGTCTCGCCGAAACCCGCCGCCAGGTGTTGAGCGCGCATTGCGACGACACCGTCAAGGGCTACGCGCTCGCGCTCGTCCGCGCGTCGCGGCAACGATCCGAGGTGTCGGTGGGTGTGAGCCCGCGCGGTGGCTTGATGCTACTTCGCGCTGCTCAGGCCTACGCAACTCTGCGCGGGCGTGATTTCGTCACGCCGGACGACGTGCAACGGCTCGCCATTCCCGTACTCGCGCATCGCCTCAAGCTCCAGCGACGGGCGTCAGGCGCGGCGACCGCATCCCACGTCATTCAGACCATTGTAGAGGAGCTGCCGATCCCCACGTGAACCTCGCACGCCTGAACCACATCCTGATTCCCGAAGACGCGGCGAAGCGCGAGGCGTGGCGCACCGGTCGTGTCGCTCGACTCGCGCGTCCGATCGGGTGGTTTTACACCTCACTCAGCGAAGAAGGGCGCGTCGCCAGCGTGATGTGCTTGTTCTTGGGATCGATGGCGGTCGACGTGGCTCGCACTCAGGTGTTCGTCCTGTGGTCGGCGCTCGTCGGTGCAGTGATCGGGGCACTCTTGTTTCGAAGCCGCTACTCGATGCAGGAGGCCAGCCTCACGGTGACGCTTCCCGAGCACGTCGTAGCCGGAGAACCCTTCGACGCGACGCTGACGCTCGTGAACACCACCGGCCGCGACGTGTTCCACATTCGCACTCGACGACCGTTTCTTTCGTGGGACGGAAACTATGCCGACGACGCCACCCGCCTCGCCACGAGCAAACGAGACCAGCGCTCGCAGTGGGCTGAGCGAATCACCTTCAGCCAGCGCGGCCTCCACGACCTGGGGCGCTTCTCTTGCGTCGAACTGGTGCCGCCTGGCCTCAGCGTCGGGGCCGCTATCAGCACTGCGCGCAGTCAACTCCTGGTGTACCCACGCCCCGCAAACGTCGCCGCACTCGCCCTGCCCGGCGACGGCCAGCGGCAAGAAGACGACAGCACCTTCGTGCGCAGCCTCGATGGCGAACCTTACGAGGTCCGACCGTACCGGGTCGGTGATCGCGTGCGCGACCTGCATGCCAAAACGTGGGCGCGAACCGCAGTGCCGCATGTGCGCCAGTACATGCAGCCATCCAGTACTCGAGCCCTGCTGATCCTCGACGTTGACGCCACGCTCGCCAACGAAATCACGACCGAGGCGGTCGTATCGGTAGCTGCCGGAATCGCCGAGGCCGCCGCCGCCCAGGGCATCGACGTCACGTGCGTCGTGTGCGGCAACGATAGCGTCGACACGACGCACGGAACCAGCGTGATGGAAGCGCTGGCGTTGTGCGCGCCAGCGGTCCGCGTCCCGAAACGAAGAGTGCAAGCACATGCACCGAACGTTTCAGCCGCCTGGGTGATCACCGCCGAGCCCGACGACCAAACGCGCGCGTTGGTGCGGACGCTGGAAACGGACGGTGTCGGCTGCAGTGTCGTTGCGGTTCGGCAGGATGCGGATCCGGAGAGCGGAGTCGTCGCGGTCGCCGACGTAGCCGAACAGAAGGAGCTATCGCTGTGAACGCACGCGCCGCGGCCGTCCCGGGCATCGTCGCCGCGCTGAGCTTCGCGCTGGTGTCGCCGAGCCTTGGCGTCACCGGGATCGTCATCGCGGCGTCGCTGGCAGGCTGGCTCGGCGCGGGTCGCGTCGGCGTCGGACGCATCGCGCAGCTCATCGGCCTGGGGATGTTCGTCGCGCTGGGCGGGACGTTTCTACGGCCGATGTTGCCACCCCTGTCGGTTCGCATCGTCGGTCAGCTGCATACCGGCTGGGCGACCGTCGCGGCGCTCGCGCTGCTGATCGGTGCGACATCGAGCCTGATAGCCAAGCCGATCGGTGGCCGCTTGACCCCGATCGCCTTCGCACTGTTGGGCTTCGGAGCGACTGGGGGGACGGAAACAGGCTGGCGCTTCCCACTGCTCGTCATCGTCTTTTTTGCCATCACCGCATGGGCCAGACGTCGCTCGGACGGCAGCGACCGCGGCGTGTTGCGGCTCAGTCGTCGGGACTACGCCACGCTCCTTGGACTCGCGGGGGCAGCCGTAGCGGCAACTGCGCTCGCCGCGATCGCGTTGCCCAGCGCCCACGAGTGGGCAATGCGGAGAATCATGCGTCTGGGGCCGAGAGCTCAGACAGGGTTTTCCAACCGCATGTGGCTTGGCTCGATGAACGGCATGCTGACCAATGATGAGCTCGTGATTCGGATCACCGGTGAACCCACAGACTACTTACGGGGCGTCGCGTTCACCCGATACGCCGCCGGACGCTGGACCCATGATGCACCCTCGGTGCCCGTTCGAAACATCGATCGCACGCTGGTCGACCAGCCGAAACAAACGACTCTCGCGTTCCTCGACGAACCTGAACGCTACTTCCTGCCGCTCGCAGCGCGCCACGTCGCCATCCCCACAGCTGAAGCGCTGGCCACGCCGCTGGGGACGCTGGAGCCGGTGGCAGCGTCAACGTCGCGGGAGCTCAGCTTTACTCACGGTAGCCGACACAGGTTTGCGCCGATTCGCCCCACGCAAGCGGATCTCACCGTGCCCCGCGCCTTGCGCCGTCCGCTCGCTCAACTGATCGAGCAGGTCACATCTCACGAGCGCACGCCCGCGCAGCGCCTGTCGGACATCGAGCGATTCCTCAGACGCAACTTCAGCTATTCGCTGGATGTGGATCGGCCCAGTCAGGGCGATCCGCTCGTTCATTTCCTCCAATCAGATCGCCGGGGCCACTGCGAGTACTTTGCGTCTGCGCTCGCGCTGCTCGGGCGCGCCGCCGGCGTTCCTACGCGCGTCGTGGGTGGATATCGCGTCAGCGAATTCAACTCCGTCGGTGAGTACTACATGGTTCGGCAAAATGACGCCCACTCGTGGGTAGAAGCCTGGATCCCCGGGCGCGGGTGGACCACCTACGACGCGACTCCCAGCTCTGGAGAAACCGTCACCAGCACGCCGCTGGCCGCAGCCCTGGCCGATGCCGCTCGCGTCATGATCGTCCGCGGGCTGCGCTACCTCGATGGACTGAGCACGTGGCAGATCGCCTTCCCGCTGCTCTTTCTTATTCCGTTGTACTTCGGCGCGAGGCTCTATCGGTCACGACGCGAGCAGCAGCGGCTCGAGGACGGCGAGGCGGCCGCGTTCGAGAGCTTCGTCCTGCTGAGTCGCGCGCTGGAGAAACGCGGCTTGAAAAGAGCACCCAACGAAACGGTCAGCGCGTTCGCACGTCGCGTCCGGGCAGCCCCGCTCCCGGGCCAGCTATCCGGAGAACTGGCCGAACATCTGCGCTGGTACGCCCGCTTGCGGTACGGCAAGCCGAGCGACGAACGCCGCGGCTTCGCCCCGCGCACCGCAGAGCTCTGCGGCCAGCTCGCTAAGCGCTAGTGAACGCGGATCACCAGAACCGTCGCCGCCTTCGCCGCCGCTGAGCCCCCAACGACCGACTTCGCCGCCTTGGCATTGGCGGGAGCATGCGCTGGTTTGTGGGTCTCAGACTGCACGGGTGAGACGAGTTTCACGGCGGTCTTAGACAATCCGTGGTCGGTCAACTCCGCCCGAACGTCTTGGAGCCGCTCGGCTGATGCCTTCGTTGCACGCGTCACGGCGAGCTCGAGCTTGAGGTCCCGGGCGCTGGCCGCACCTGCGAGATTCCTCAGCCGCTTGCGTCCGCCCGTCGAGATCGAGCCGTCCTTGTCGAAGATCTGATGCATGCCCAGGCGAAGCTCCGAACCGCTACGGTCGATGTTCAGCTCCGCCCTACCCGCATCAAGATCACTAGCAAACGCGATCGCCAGCGCCTTGAACGCGCCCAATCGCGACGCCATCTTTCCCTCTGACCGGCGCAGCGCTTCGATGCGCTGTTGCGCCCGTTTGAGTTCCTCGGCAAGGCGCGTCTTATCCGACGCAAACACGCGAAGGTGATTGCCCACTCGTTCCAGCTCCCCGCGGAGCTGGGTCACCAGGGCAGCGGTACTCTCACGCTCCTTGCGCGCGGTTTCCGCGCGCAGCTGTGCGTCGGAGAGCGCTAGGTCTTTCTGCGATACCGCGTGTTTGGCGTCGCGCATCCCACGCTCACGTGCGTCGATCGCCTGCATCGCGGCATGCAACCGTTTCTCGATGGCGTACAGCCGATTGGCTGTGCGCCGGTGCGCACTCTGCTCGACGCGAATCGCAGAGACCGCTTCATCATATTTCGTTGCTGGCACAACGCAGCCGGTCGCCCCGCTGCTGGCCAACACGGCAACCACCATGCCAACCGCTGCCTCGATGCGCACTTGAGACAATCGTCGCTTCATCACATTTCTCCTAGGCGAGTGCCCGGCCGCGCAGCTGTAGAAGATCCAAATGCTCGGCGAGGGTTAGCCGGTCAGCATCGGACATCTTGACGAACCGAAACGCCTGCAGCGACCCGTACCAGCGCACCGGCCGCGCCATAGCGCGGATGGTTCGCAGCCGTTCGGGAAGGTTCAGTTCAACCGGCACGAAGATCGGGGTGACGTCTTCGTCGGGGCGCTGACGCCGTTCGAGGACGATTCCGGTTGCCGAGATCTCGACACCTCGGCAACGGATCGTCTGGTTTCCGTAATGCGCTACCACCGAGAAATCGGTACGGCCACGCAGACCTATTCTTCGTTCCATGTTTCCTCCAGTCCTACGAATTGAAATCGTAAGGTCGACAACGAGAGGTCGGCCAACTCTTCTGATGTGTTGTGGACTGATGGGTTCCCGACCGATGTGTTCCCGACCAGGGTTCCGTTCCGTGTTCCGCTGAGCGGTGCGTCCGGACGAGCTGACATGCGTTCGCGGCGACTCAGAACGGGTCTGTG
>JAUIKB010000099.1 GCA_030430975.1 Polyangia bacterium | reverse complement strand
AGTTTCCAGCCGACGTTCGCCGAGCCGATGAACGACATGAAGCCAACCCGCTCGTCCGATACGAGGCGTTCGGTCACCTCGTTCTCGCACAGCAGCATCTGGCACCAGTTGTCCGGTAGTCCGGCTTCTTTCAGGAGCTCGAGCATGTTGGCGCACGAGATCGGGGTAGCCCGCGCTGGCTTGACGATGACGGGGCAACCGCTCGCTATGGCAGGGATCACCTGATGTACGATCAGGTTAAATGGGTGGTTGAACGCACTGATCGCGAGCACCACTCCGCGCGGTTCTCGGTACGTATGCGCGATGCGACCCGCGGACGCATCGTTCTGATTCATGGGGATCTCGGTCCCCGTCAGTCGGGATACCTCTTCGGCCGCGATGCGCACGCCCGAAATCGCGCGGGTCACCTCCGCGCGCGAATCCTTTAGTGGTTTGCCGCCCTCGCGCGCCGCGTCCAGCGCCAGCTCCTCCGCCCGACCCTCGATCAGCTCGGCCAGCTTGCTGAGGACGGAGGCGCGGACCTGTGGTTGCAACCAGCCGTCGCGATCGGCGAACAACTCGTGAGCGGTCGCGAGCATGTCGAGCGCCTGCGACTCGGTTTGTGAAGGGAACGAACGAAGCGGCTTGCCGTCGTATGCCGCGGTGACTTTGACTGATTCCATAGAGTTCTCCGTGACGCGTGGCGCGTCGATTCAAATAGTGCAGGTGCGCTTGGCCAGCTCATCGAGCAGCACACGCTCGTTCTCCGAGTAGTCGACCGGAACTTCGATGACGTGGACGCCGCCCCGTTCGAAGCCGCGCTGAATGAGGCTAGGCAGCTGTCCGGTTTCGGTGACGCGCGCACCGTTGGCCCCGTAGCTATTGGCGTAGGCGACGAAGTCTGGATTGCCGAACTCGAGGCCATAGTCGGGGAACGAGTCACTGGCCTGCTTCCAGCGGATCATTCCATAGGCGTTGTCGCGCAGCACCAAGACGACCAGATCCTGCTTGAGGCGTACGGCCGTCTCGAGCTCCTGTGAGTTCATCATGAACCCGCCATCGCCGACTATCGCGAGCACATCGCGGTCTGGACGCACGAGCTTGGCCGCCATCGCCGCCGGCAGGCCGGCGCCCATCGTCGCGAGCGCGTTGTCTAAGAGGATGGTGTTGGGGCCGTGGGCTAAGTAGTTGCGCGCGAACCAGATCTTATACATCCCGTTGTCGAGCGACAGGATGCCGTCGCTGGGCATCGCTGCGCGCACGTCGTGAACGATGCGCGATGGTGCGTTCGGAAACGAAGCCGTCGGGTCGCCGTCGGCTCCGTACACATCTTCGGCGAGACGCATCTTGACCCTGGCAAAGTAGTCGACGTCCCATTCGTCCGACTTGGTAACCATCTGAGCCAGCTGCTTGAGGTTGGTCGCCATGCAGCCCAGCACTTCGTGCTGCGGAAAGTAGAGGTCGTCCATCTGCGCGGCAAAGAAGCTCAGGTGAATGACCGTTCGGCCCCCCTCTTCCTCCATCCGAAACGGTGGCTTCTCGACGACGTCGTGTCCGACGTTCAGGATCAGGTCGGACCGCTCGATAGCGCAATGAAGATAGTCGCCAGACGACAGGGCTGCGGTGCCGAGGAATCGCTCGTGTCGCTCGTCGACGACGCCCTTGCCCATCTGCGTATTGCAGAAGTAGAGGCCGGTCTTTTCGATGAAATGCGTCGCTGCTTGCGACGTCGACTGTCGGTTGGCGCCCGAGGCGAACAAGACGAGCGGACGCTTTGCCGCCATCAATAGGTCTGCGGCGTTGCGCAGGTCGCGTTGGCTGCTGGCGGGAGGATCGACGGTGGTGACGGCGAACGGCGAGCGGTCAACGTTCTCTGCCGCGACGTCTTCGGGGAGCTCAAGGTGAACGGGGCCGGGCTTTTCGGAAGTAGCCGTACGGAAACCTTCGCGCACGAGATGCGGGATGTTGTTCCCATCGACGATCTGTCGGGACAGCTTGGTGACCGGCTCCATCATCCGGACGATGTCCAGGATCTGGAAGCGACCTTGCTTGCTGGATTTGATCGGCTTTTGGCCGGTGATCACCAGCAGCGGCATACCGCCAAGGAACGCAAACGCCGTCGGCGTGAGCAGATTGGTGGCGCCAGGCCCGAGCGTTGCCATGCAGACGCCAGGTTTGCCCGTCAGTCGTCCGTAGGTCGCGGCCATGAAGCCGGCGCCCTGCTCATGTCGGGTTAGGACGAGTCGGATCTTGGACTCGCGAAGCGACTCGAGCAGATCGAGGTTTTCCTCACCAGGGAGTCCAAAGATGTACTCCACGCCCTCGTTCTCCAGTGCGCGGACGAGAAGGTCGCTTGCTTTCATATCCGTTACTTTCGGCTGCTGTCGTTCCTGTCTGCAGCCCTCCGCAGCGATTGCAAGGTATGTGCCGTGCGGCTCGGGTTGCTGGCTGCGGCATTGTCGAATCGGCGCGAGTGACACTCGGGGCATTGTGCCCCACCGTCTGCGCACGGCTGCGTCGGCGGGGCGGTTTGTCTCGTCGTCCGCATCGGCACTTGCGGTGCGGTACCCTCGTGCGCCGCTCATGTGGAACGTCGCCCCAGTAGCGCTGCTTGGCCGTGATGCGGAAAGGCGCGAGTGCGTCGATTGGATCGCTTCGGGCGCCCGTCTGGTCAGCATCGTCGGACCGGTGGGTGTTGGGAAGTCGAGTCTTGCGCGGGCGGCGATGGCGGAGTTGGTAGGCACCGGCATGTTCGCCGCCGCGCACGTCGTGGATCTGACCGGCGCAGCATCGGCGTCCGAACTCGACGCCAAGCTCGGTGACGCCCTGGGCGGCGACAGGCTCACCGATGACGGATTCGAGGGTTCGTCGGTTTTGGTGTTGGTGGATAATGTCGACGAGTCGGTTGCTGCGCTGCGCGCGCGCGCCCCGAGCTGGTTGCGTGCGGCACCGGGACTGACGTTGCTGTTGACTGCCCGCGAGGCCCTCGGCGTCGAAGACGAGCGCGCGCTCGCGCTACGCCCCTTTCCGGTTTCGCGGACGTTCGACGGACCCGCCGCTGCCCTGATGACGGCGTGCGTCCGACGGATCGACCCCGCGTACGAACCCGCGCCTGTTCACTTGTCGACGCTGACGGCGTTGATTCAAGAGCTCGATGGGCTGCCCCTGGCGATTGAGCTATGCGCTCCGCGCCTGGCGGTGATGACGCCGAACGCGCTATTGCACCGCCTGCGCACCGGTTCGAGCGCTTTGGATGGTCTGGACCGCGCGCTCGACGGAGCCTGGCAGGGGCTGGAGCCCGAGGACCGCCTGGTGCTGGGTGCGGTGAGCGAGTTTCCCCACAGTTTTGACTACGACGCCGCTCAGGCTGCGCTCGGAGAATCGCGCGGTGCCGCGAGCCGGTTGCTCGGTTTGCGACAGCGCTCGTGGCTCACCGCCGAAACGCTGACTGACGGCAGCGTCCGTCTCGCCGTGCTCGGCTGCATTCGACGGTTCGCGCAAGCGCGCACGTCACAAGGGAAGCGTGCCGTCGCGCGTCGAAACATCGTCGAGCATTTCGCCGAGCTCGTGCGGTGCGGTGACATCGACACAGCGGTCGAGCGGGCGAATCTGGACTTCGTACTTGAGTCGGTGGTTGGCGATCGCCCGGTCACCCGCGCCGAGGCGGAACCGGCGCTCACGGTCTTGGTCGGTCTCTATTTCGACTCCGGTCGGATTCCCTCGCTTGCTCATCTGACGCTGCTGCAGCCCTTGCTGCGGAACACCCAGGAGTCGGGTGCCGACCCGCGCCTTCTGTGCCGTGCCCTGATCGCTGCGGGTGCGGCGCGCCAAGCGGCCGGTGACAGTGCTCGGGCGCTTCACGATCTTGCGCAGTCCGAGCGACTGGCTGAATCGCTCAACGATGAAGCATTGAGAGTCCGCGCCCTCACCGAGGTCGCTGAGGTCTTGCTCGACCAAGGCGAACCGGCGGCGTCGCGCAAGCGAGCAGAGGTCGCCCTAGGGTCTGGTCGAGACGGCGGGGTCGTCGAGGCTCGCTTGCTGCGGATGGTCGGCGAGGCGCAGCGCGAGCTCGGAGAGGACGCTCGGCTCGTCTTGGACCGCAGCTGCGCCTTGATGCCTGCGGCCAACGCTTGCCGGGCGCGCTATCAGCTCGCGTTGATGCACCTCGATGGTTCGGACGCCGCGGCGGCCCGGAGGGTTTTTGCTGACGCGGCGTCGTCGCGGGAAGAGCTGTACGCCGAACTGGTGTCGCTGTTGGCTGAGCTGTCTGGGACGCCGGGAGGTAGCACGGTTCGGCTCGATGACCTGGCCGTGCGAGCACTGGCGGCTCAGGTCGGGGAAGTGGAGCGCTCGGCTCGTTTCGCCGCGATGGTCGTGTGTATCGAAGCCGGTCGCTTGGGTGCTGCTTATGCGCGCTGCGTGGAGCTGCGGCGCGAGTCCGGGGTGGCGTGGCGACTGCGTCAGCTGTTGGAAACGTGCCTGGCATTTCTCGATTCGCGGGTGTTGCGACCGAGCGCCGCCGTCGACGGTAGCGGGCCGGGGTTCGAGCGCTCGGATCTGTTCTGGTGTCGCGTGGTTGCTCGGGCTGTCTCAGCGGACCACGGACCGAGCGAAGGCGCTCCGGCGCTGCGAGTGAGCGACGACGGATCGTGGTTTCAGCTGCGCGAACAGCCCGCTGTTAGTCTCGCCCGCCGTCGACCGCTCGCCGCCATTCTTAAAACGCTTGCAGCCGCGCGCCAGTCCCGTGCCGGGGCGGCCGTCTCTCGCGACGCTCTGCAGGCGGCAGCCTGGCCTGGCCAGAAGCTCGTGGCGGAGGCGGGTGCGCATCGCGTGCGGGTCGCTGTGTCGACCTTGCGCAAGCTAGGTCTGAGCGACGTGTTGCTGACGGAGGGCAGCGGGTATTTGTTGAGTACCGGACAGTCGGTCATGATCGAAAGCGGAGACCCGACGTGACGTCAGCGGGAATGACGTTCGCGCTGAGCGAGGTCGAGCTTGCCCGGCTGGGTAAGCGCCGCAAACGGTCGGGGACTGTCCGGCTCGTCATCGGTGCCGGCGGCTTGCTGTTTGGCGTGTTCTGGCTGTTCTGGGGCGTGATCGTCTTTCTGACCGGCATGGGGTTTCTCACCGGGCTAGTCGTGTCCTTGTTCGGTGGAGTGGGCCCGACGCTGGGGGCCGCGCTGGTGGTGGCCAGCGGTGTCCGACGCTGGCGCGAAGCCGAGATCCTCGGGCAGCTCGCTATCGTTGCCCATCACCGTCGGTCGATTACGACGCTTCAGGCCGTCGAGGTTACCGGCGCCGACGAGGCAGATGTTACGAAGTCGCTGGCGGTTGCGGCGAGCGCAGGTGCGGCGCAGGTAGTGCCCGCAAGCGGTGTCACGGAGCCGATCAGGGGCGGAGGCACCGCACTGGCTGACTATCGCAAGAAGAAGCGACGTCGCGCATTGCTGTTAGCAATCGCAGCCGTGCCGGTCCTTGGATTTTCCACGTTGTGGCTAGTAGTAGGGACCGCGGGTATCGCCGCCGGCGAGTGGGCCGTAGGGTTGCTCTTGCTGATTCCGGGCGGCCTATTTCCGCTAGCCGGCTCCATCGCCTTAGCGGTACGCGGATTGGGGCACTGGCGCAGCAGCACGGAGATGGGAAAGGTCGCTGCCACGATGGCGCTGGCGCCCGGCACGTCGCCACAGGAGCTGAGTCGTGTGCTGGCCATCTCGCCAGGTGCAGCTAACAGCGCGTTGGTCGAGGCCACGCAGTCGGGCATCATCGCTTCAGCCTCCGTCGATTCTGTTCGGGTTCACGGCGGTGCAGCGCCGAGCGTCGTGACGGATGCGACCGTGCCGGAGACATGGGTAGGTCGCGTGTTCGGTGGCGTATGGCGAGCGGGAGAGCTGATCGGACGGGGTGGCATGGGTGCGATCTTTCGCGCCACCCACGTCCAGTCTGGCGATGTGGTGGCGCTCAAAGTCATGCTGCCCGAGCTGGCCTCGTCGGCAGACGCGCTGTCGCGATTCGAGCGCGAGGCCCGCGCGGTTACCCAGTTAGGACATCCGAGTATCGTCCGTGTGCATGATTTCGGGTACGTCGACGCCCGCGTGGCGTACTTGGTTATGGATCTGCTCGACGGCGAGTCGCTTGAAAGCCGTTTGCAGCGCGTCGGAACGCTGCACATCGAGGAAGCGTTGACGATCACCAGACAGCTAGCCGACGCGTTGGCGGCTGCCCACGGCGCGGGTTTCCTCCACCGTGACCTGAAACCGGCGAACGTGTTCCTGTCGAGAACCAGCCACGGCGAACGCGCTGTGCTGCTGGACTTTGGTCTGGTCAAGTCGATAGATTCCGCGTCGAAATCGAAACGTACGGTCAGCGGTGTGGTGGCCGGCACGCCGCTGTACATGTCGCCAGAGCAGGCAAGAGGCGAAGACCTGGACGTACGATCGGACGTGTACGGGCTCGCCGCGGTGACGTACGAGATGATCGCGGGCGTCCCGCCGTTCTTTGACAAGACGGTTGCCGAGGTCTACGCGCGGCTGCTGCGCGAGGCGGCGCCTGCGATCAGCAGCCACGCGCCGCGTGACTGTCCCGCAGAGCTCGAGCAAACCCTCGCTCGGGCGCTGTCGACGGACCGCGAGCAGCGTCCGGCTGACATGCGCGCGTTTGCGGCTGAGCTCGATGCCGTGGCGTTGCGATCAACTCAGCACGCCGGTTAGGCGTGGCTCCGATCAACGCCTCCGAGCGGCTTCGTTTGATCTGGGTTTGATCGACATTTGACGGGAGTTTCTGGGGTTCGGCGCGTAGACCCGGGCTCACCAACGGCGTTTGGATGCGCCCGACGAAAGGACTGCTGATGCGATTGTTTGCGATGATTTCGATCTTGGTTTTGGCTGCCGGCTGCAAGGGCTCGGGCGATAGCGCGGAGGGTAAGCCGGGCGCCGGTGGCGCCGCAGTCCCGGCTGGCGAGGCTGCTCCGGTCAAGGGCGGTGGAGCGCAGGCACTCACGCCGCTACCGCTCACGATCAAGGTCAAGCCAGGCGGCAAGGGCGTACGCGACCTGTCACGTGGGGACACGAAGAGCGTGACCGTAGACATCGGCGATGGTGCCTCGCTCAACATTCAACCGGCCAAAGCGTCCCTCGCCGACATGAAAAAGAAGCTCGAGAAGGACATGATGTACCCGTTCAAGAAGTGGGAGAAGGAATCCGACAACTCGGCGGTGCTCCTGTTCGAAAACGACGGCAAGCCCGGCTATCGTGGGTTGGCGGTTCAGGACGTGGGCGGAACGAAGTACGTTTGCAAAACCACCGGCATGGATGGCGTGAAGTCGGTAGCGTTGGCCGAGGCGCACCTTGCCGTTTGCAAGACCCTCGCCGCAAAGTGATCAACGGGCTTCGGAAGACGGGCCGTTCCCGGTACTATCAGAACGGGTGGCGGCTCAGTGCGCGGCCAGGAGAAAGCGATGCACTTAGTCCTCTGCCGGTCGTGCGACCGCCACGTTCGCGTGGACGAACCCGCCTGTCCGTTTTGCGCGGTGGAGCGCTCAGCCGCCGAGCGGTCGGAGCCGGCGCCTCGCACGCCGACCTCTCGCATGCGCCGGTCGGCGATTCAGTTCTTTCGTTCCACGGCTGCCGTGGCGGCGGCCGTCGCAACGACCGCGTGTCCGGCTCAGCCAGAGGCGGTGCCGCCGTACGGCATCGCGGATCAGGTGCCGGACGAACCGCACGATGAAGTCCGCGAGGAGAACGCCCCACCGCCGCAGGCCGCGGACGCCGGTTCGGATAGCGCCGGCGCCGAGGATGCGGGCGCGGGCGGCGCTGAACCCGATCGCGAACCGGGCGAGCCGGACGCCGGCAACCAGGCGACGATCTACGGGGTACCAGACCGCGACTAGTCCCTTAGCCCGTCCGGTGGCGATCTCGCAGTCGAGGTCGCTACTGGCGCCGACCAACTTCTCAGGGTAGCTCTCGTTCGTGACGTCGAGGTTCATCGTAAGGGCTCGCCCGATGGTGGCGGCCATCGCCGCAGCCTGGCTCGCGCTTGGCTGCGCTACGGGCCCGTCGCGCCGGGGCGGATCACCGTCCCGGTGCGTGCTGCCCGCGGGCCAAGCTGGCCCACAGGTCAGCGACGCGCCTGCGACCGCGGTCAGCCCTAGGTCGACGTCACCTGTTTCCACGAAGCCAGCAGTTCCGGTCGGTGCGCAGCCCGGACGCCGCTATGACGCCAGCGGCAGCTACACCGGGCGTACTGATGCAAACGGCCGCCGGTACGATGCCAGCGGCAGCTTCAAGGGTCGCACGGACGACAACGGTCGGCGCTATGACGCCAGCGGTAGCTACACCGGGCGTACTGATGCAAACGGGCGCCACTACGATGCCAGCGGCAGCTACACCGGTCGCACCGATGCCAACGGTAGGTCCTATGATGCCAACGGGTCATACACGGGTCGCGTCGACTCAAACGGTCGGCGCTACGATGCCAACGGGAAGTTCGTGGGTCGAGTCGACGATTAACGCGGGCGTCGCGTTATTGCGGCCGCCTTCTACGCTATGCTGCGCCGATGCTGTATGGGGTCATCGCATCGTTCTTTGCGTCGCCAGCCTGGTGCTGACGATGATGCGCCGGGCAGCGCACCCAGCCGAAGAGGACGGCGACCCACGCGAGGTCGCCGACCGCCAGATTCCGCTGCGTCTGTTCGGTCAAGGCGTGATGTACATCGTGACCGGCGGCGACGACTACGGCTATTACCCGCCCAACGCGCCGCAGAAGATGCTGGGCAATTCGTGGTCGATAACCGATAGCGCGACCGCCCACGAGACGATCCGTGGCAAGCTGAACAGCACCGATCCGGACGGTTCGCAGGGGCTGGCGTTCGATCTCGTGACGACGGTGTTCCTGGCTCGCTCGGCGGCCGGCGCTGGCTATATCACCCATGATGAGTCGTGGGACTACACGCGCCGCGCGGCGCAACGCATGCAGAGTCAGTTTGCGGACTGGGCGCCGATGGCCGAGCTGTACGCACGAGAAGTCGATCGCTGGAAGACCGACAACGACGTTCCCCTCGATGGCAAAGTGCGCGCCAGCATTGCCAAGCTCGCGGCGCATCACTGGCCGCGGATTCCGTTTAAGACTCCGGTGTGAGTTCGGAAGCTGCTACGCGCGTCGTCGGCGCGAACCGAGGATAGCGATGCCGAGCGCCCACCACAGGGGCTGACCGCCACCGCCGCCCCGACGAGTTCGGCAGCCGCACCCGCCATCATCGCTCGCCGACCCCGAGTTGCCGTTGGCCCCAGCGCCTGTGTTGGCTCCGCTACCGTTGGCCGCTCCAGAACCCGCACCGCTACCGCCGACGCCGGCTCCTGACGTTCCGCCAACTCCGCCGGCCGCGCCGGTGGCACTTCCAGCGCTGCCGCCGCTGGCCCCGGTACCGCCACTGCCGCCCGTCGGCGAAACGGAGTCATCTGACAGCGTTCGGACGACGAGGCGGCGAGCGCCTGTCACGGCGTCCGGCGTTGCGTACGCCACGATGGAGCGCCCCATGCCGTCGCTCGCCAGAGTCGGAGTCCACGCGTCGTCGCTGCTGGGCGCGATATCGAACGGCGCGTCGGTTGCGGTGCCGTCCCACGTGATGCCTCGCAGCGCGTCGGTGTGCCGCCAAGCCATGACCGTGCTTGTGCCGTCGAATGCGAGCGCCGCTGGCGACTGAGCGGTTGCTCCCGCCAGGAGTTCACTGGCGCTGCCCTGTGGAACGCCGGCACTGTCGAGCTCTTGATAGAAGGCGGCGCCGTCCGCGCGCCGCCAGGTCACCACGTAGCGGGCGCCGTTCCAAACGACGCGTGGGTCGTGTTCGGCCCCTGCTTGCTGACTGACCTCGATCCCCGACGCGTCGACGACGATGCCATCGGTGCCGACTCGCGCGGCGAAGATGTTCGCGCCCGACTGGAAGTTGCGCTCGTCGCTCCAGACCACCAGGTACTGTCCGTTTCCGTAGGTCACCGATGGGCGGTAACGATCGCGCACGTCGGCGGCGACCAGCACGCCGGTTCCGTCCACGGAATCCGCGCCCGACAGTCGCGCTCCGTAGATGCGCAGAAACCCGCTGGTGCGATGGTCTTCCCAAACCACGTAGCTCTTGCCACCGCCTTCGCTGGCGATGCGTGGCGCTAGCTGAGCGCCCGTTTCGGCGCAGACGACGGTCTGGTTTCCGATCAGTGAGCCGGTCGACGTGACGCGCCCGGCCACGATGTTTGCATCGCCAGTAGCGTCGTCGGTCCACACCACCACGTATTCGGTTCCGGTCCAGGCGACGGATGGCAGAGCTTGGTTGCCTGGGCCGCTCGCGATCGGAACCGCGTCTGACGTCGTGGGTTGCCCAGCGCTGTCGAGCAGCATTGCGTAGACGTCGATGTCTTCGCCACGCGTGTCTTGCCATACGACCAAGTAGTTCGAGCCGTCGAATGCGATCTCCGGAAGCGTTTCCGAGTTGGCAGAGCGGCTGAGTGCGCTGTCTCCGTTGTTGGTGCCGTCTGGCGCGATGCGGGCGGCGTGCACCGTATTGGAGCTGATCTGGCCCTGCTGGTAGGCGACAACGAACTCGTT
>JAUIKB010000098.1 GCA_030430975.1 Polyangia bacterium | reverse complement strand
GTCGTCGAAACGCTGACGGCGACCTGACCGAGATGCAGCGGAATCCCGCTTAGTACGTCACCGAGAAGCCGTGTCTGCGACAACATCGGCACGGTCATCATCCACCATTTCGTCGACGCCGGATTCACCGTGAACCACAAGCCCGGCGTCATCGGCAGGAAGATCAGCAGCGACAGATACGTCTGAGCTTCTTTGTACGTCCGCGCAAACGTCGCGACGACCATCTGCAGCGCGGTCGCCAACGCCGCGACCGGGATCGTCAGCACCGCCAGCTTGAAGATAGGCCATGCGCCCAAATCCGCCCGTAGCCCAAGCTCCGCCAGAGCCACGTAGCTCAGCGCAACGCCGCAGGCGATAGCCGTCAGCACGACCCCCACCGTCGCAAGCGCGAACGCCGCCAGCCACTTTCCGAGCGCTAATACGCCGCGCCCAACCGGATTGATCAACAGGGGCTCCAGCGATCCGCGCTCGCGCTCCCCCGCCGTGGCATCGATCGCGACCTGCATCCCGCCGACGAATCCCGCCAGGATGATAAAAATTGGCACCATGTTGAGAATGTTCCCGGCCATGCGCTGAGGCGTGGCGAGATCGCGCTCGCGTACTTGAACGGGAGCAGCGACCTCGGGAGAGATGCCCCGAGCCAGCAGTCTGAGCGCACCGAGACCGCTCCCGTACTGACGCAGAAGCGCTCGGGTTTGACGAACCGACCGGCTCGCCTCGTTTTGCGACGCGTCGTAGACGAGGTGCAACTTAGCCGGTCGACCCTCCGCAAACTGCTTCGGGTAGTCAGCGTCGATCTCAAGCACGACATCGTGCGTCCGCTCTCGGATGCTCCGGTCAGCGTCAGTCGGGCCCGGCTGGATCGTCACCTCGTGACGCTTGAGGAAATCGATCAGGTCGGGCGCTCGCTCGGCGCCGATCACCGGTAGCTCGAGCGTCTTTGGACCCGCTTCGCGATCGATCAGCACAGAGAACAGCGCCGCCACCACCACCGGCCCCAGGAGCGGGAAGAAGAGCGCCGTTGCCAGACTTCTCCGATCCCGAAGCGCGTCGATGAGCTCTTTTTTGAGCACCACCAAAATCAAGCCGAAAGAAAATGATCGCTGCTTGGACACTTAAGCGACCAGCCCTTCATCGGTGCCGATTGCTGCGACAAACGCGTCTTCGAGTGATGTCTGACCGGTCTGCTTCTTGAGCTCGTCCGGCGTGCCCGTCGCCCGGACAACACCAGCCCCGACGACGATGATGTGGTCGCAGAGCTGACCGACTTCTTGCATCACGTGGCTCGAAAACAACACGCATTTGCCCGCCTGACGCAAGCTCTGAATGAAGCGTCGCATCGAGCGGGTGCTCATCACATCCAGACCGAGGGTCGGTTCATCCAACACGACGTTCTGCGGATCGTGCACGAGCGCGCGAGCGATCGCTACCTTAGCGCGTTCCCCTTGGGAAAAACCCTGCACACGTCGGTCGATCACGGACTTCAAGTCGCCCATCTCGATCAACTCGCCCGTCTGGCGTTCGAGTTCGGATTCGTCGAGACCGTGCAGTCGACCGAAGTACCGGATGTGTTCTCTGGCGGTCAGGCGTGGATACAGGCCGCGCGCATCCGGCAGCACGCCGAGTTTCGAACGCGCCCGGGCGGGGTCGTCGGCTGTCGAGATCCCATCAACCAGCGCTCGTCCGGAGTCAGCGCGCGTGAGCCCGTACAGCATACGCAGGGTGGTTGTCTTGCCGGCACCGTTTGGCCCCAGCAGCCCCGTGATCGCACCATCCGGCGCTTCAAACGAGACGTCCCGGACCGCCTGTACTTTGCCGAAGCGCTTGGCTAACCGCTCAACGCTGATCATGCGTGTTCTGAATCGGTAAGTTCATGGTTTGGGGCCCAACGCGTTGACGAAAGCGGCCTCGGGCTTGAGCTCGTCCAGGCACGTGATGTCGAGCGCTTTGGGATCGGCCGTCTCGATCAGCTCGCGGATCAGCGCGGGCGCGCACCCGTGCTGCGACACGCCGTGCGCCAGGCCCGGTGCAATGCCGTGACGGCTGTTGGTCAAGTGGCGCGCGGCATCCGTACCCCACTTTGGTGGCGTGACCGGGTCCATTTCGCCCGACAGCAGCAGCGTCGGCACGTCGGACTCGATCGGATCGCGAACGCTCGCCGGCAGTTTGGCATGTGGCCACATCGCACACGCTTTCTGCATGTTCGTCACCATCAAGCCGCCGAGGAAGCTCTTCGATGCGCGCTTCTTGAGCGTGGCGTCATCGATGAAGTCGATGTCCTCGGCGCACGCGATCGAAAACAGCAGCCCTGACGCGATCTGCTCGGAATTGCCGTCGCTGAGCATCAGCGTCTGCGCGACGAACGGAGCCAGATCACCCTTTGCCGCGCGTTCGAGGGTATGTGGCAACAGCCGCACCAGTCCCGGGACGTACATGAGCGAGAACAAGCCGCTCGTAAACGCATCACGATCGACACGCACTGTCACCGACTCCCCGGTGCGCGGGTGCGCAATCGTCACCAGTTGCGCCGGATCCTTCTCGAGCCGCTCCACGGTTTCGAGGAACTGCAGCTCTATACGCCCGCGCGTCCCGTTGAACGTCTCGGCGCACGGTCGCGTTTCGACGCAGCGCCTGAGCATCAAGTCGAGCGCCCGCTGCCCGTCCGACAGCGCGTCGAGCATGAGCGTCAGGTTCGGCGGCGCCACGGCGTCCAGCACCATCGTCCGGACCGACTTCGGATACAGCTTCGCGTAGGTCAGCGCCAGGCGCGTCCCGTACGATACGCCCACGAGATTGAACCGTTCGGCGCCGAGGGCCACCCGCACGCGCTCGGTATCGTGGGCGAGGTTGGCGGTGACGTAGTGCTTCGTGTCGACCTTGAGCTCATCGACGCACTTCTTGACGCGGTCCGCCGGGAACTCCGTACGGAAATGTTCCTGCAGCGACCCGTCGCCGAGCAGATCGCACTTGAGTCGACCTGAACGGCCCGTGCCGCGCTGATCGATGAGGACGATGTCGCGATGTTTGCGCAGCGGACCCAGCACGCTGAGGATGTACGGAATCAGGTCCGACGGAGCCTGGCCCGGACCGCCCGCCAGGAACACCACAGGGTCCGACTTGGGCGCCGCCGTGAGCGCCGGGATCACCATGACGTGAAGCGCGATCTGCTTGCTGCTTTCGTCGGCGGGATTAGACGGAACGCCGACCGTCGCGCAATGCCCCGCGACGCCGTCAACGCGGCAGTCCTCGAGCCAAACCTTCGCGCGCTCTTCCGGGCGCGGCGTGCATACCGTCATCATCAGCGCGCCCAGACAGCCGACAGCGCGATACAGCGTTCTCATCTATTGCCTGCCCACCCGACGTTCGGCCAGCGCTAGCGCTGCAACCAACTGTCGAGCAGCGGCCAAACTTCGGCCTCGGCGCGACGGCCGACCAGGAGATCGAAGTGGCCGTAATCGTCTTCGTGCCCGTGCGCCCGACCCAGGATATGTGTCTCGGCGTCGAGCAGCCGGCCGGTGTGCTCAACCGCGTCGACCGAAACCTGACGGTCCGCCGTTCCGGCGATCAGTAGCGTCGGAATCTTGTAGCCCTGAGTGTGCTCGAGATAGTTCAGATCGCGACGCTCAGCGCGCAACCCGGTTTCCTCGAATGTCGTGGACAGACTCGCGAGCAGGCTCGTAGGAATCGTGTGGAAGGTGTTCGCGTGGACCTTTCGAATCACGTGCGGCTCGATGTTCGAACGCTGCATGTTGAATCCGTCGAGCAGTTCGACCTTTCGCCCGAACAGCGGTGACAGACAGTGCATGAACGCGCCGTAGGGCACCCACGGTAGCTTCTCGGCGATTGGGCGCAGCTTGAGCAGTGTTCGGAAGCCGGTGTGTCCAACGCGATAGTCGAGCGCGGAACCGACGGCGATACCGCGCTCGATCGGTGCGTCGGGCTGAAGGATGCCGTAACAGAACAGTAAGACGCCCCCCATGCTGTGTCCGATCCACCCAACGCTCTGGCGTCCCGTTTGTTCCCGCACGTGGTCGAGAATGGCCGGGATGTCGTACTCCAGGTAGTCGTCGAGATCCCAGCCCTTGCGCGGACGCTGGCTGTCCCCGTGACCGCGCAGCTCGGGCAAGAAGCAATCGTAGCCCCGCTCGGATAACCAGACGGCAATCGACCGCGTCTCGAAATGAAATCCCCCGTGATTCGACCCCAGACCGTGAAGGAGGACGACCGGCTTGCCACCGGGCGTCTGCGTCACCCGCCGCACGCACAGCTTCAGCCCATCTCGGGCCTCGACATAGGTCCGCTCTGTAGGGGCCGGGCGCGCGCCCAGCCACGGTTGCCACGGACGGGAGTACTTCCGAAGTCTGCGGAGGCGCGGCTGCATCTCTCCATCAGTAATCGATTCGCGCCGCCCCGCAACCCGACGCCTTGTGCCGCGGCGGCCGTGGGCGTGCTAGATTGCGCGGAATGCTTACCCGCCACCTGTTCAGCGTTTCGATCTGCGCGATTCTGGGCGCCTGCGCAGCAGGTGAGGAACTGCCTACAACTCTCAGCGGCGGCGTCGGCGCGGCGTCATCCCAGGGTGGTGCCGGGAACGCAGGTCCAGGCGGATCGGGTCCGGGCGGATCGGGTGGAACGGGACCGGGCGGAGCACCCGCAGGCGGTGGACCAGCTGGCGGAACCGGCGCGGTCGGCGCGATGGGCGGCGTCGGCGGGGGCACCGGCGGCAAGATGGTGGGCGGCGGCGCCGGGCCCGGCGGCTCGGGTGGAACGGGTGGAACGGTCGGCGGTGCTGGCGGAAGTATCGGCGGCACGGGCGGTACCACCGGAGGTTCGGGTGGAATGCCTAGCGGCGGTTCCGGCGGAGCGTCTGGAGGTTCCGGTGGAGCGAGCGGCGGCACTGGCGGCACAACAGGAAGCTGCGACCACCCGAACACATGCATGGACGCGACCGACATGGGGTCGATCAGCGGCGACACCACCGCTACAGCGGTCCCGCGTTCAGGAAGCGGCAACGAGTGGCTCAAAATCTACGTCACCGAAAACAACAGTGGATTCGCCGTTCCGATGTCCGTCAAGTTCACGCTCAGCCCGCCGGCCAGTGACGACTACGACCTGTATATCCACGACGGGGACGTCAATACCCACTTCTGCAACGCGCTTCTGTCAGCGCGCACCGAAACTGGCTCCGACACTGAGACCATCACCTGGGGCGAATCTGGTCTGTTTGGTAACGGAGTCGACGACTCAAGCTGGCTGACACTTGAAGTGCGCGCCAAGGGCAACATGTGCAGTTCGGCGCAGTGGACGCTCACCGCGTCCAATCCGTAGCGGATGGGCTCGCAGCGCCCCACCTCACAGCGCCCGCTGATCCGGGAACGCCTAGCCGACGAGCGCGGCCGTATCGACAAGGACGCTCCGTATCGGATCGCGCTCACGTACCCGTCGCCTTACCACGTAGGTATGAGCTCGCTCGGATACCAGCAGATCTACCGAACGATTCAGGACCACGCCGGCACCGCCGCCGAGCGTGTGTTCCTCGAAGACGGCGGCGACCGTGCGGGCGCCGACCTTGCGGAAGTGCCGGTCAGCTATGAGTCGCTGCGACCTCTCGGCGACTTTCCGATCGTCGCCGTGAGCGTTGCGTACGAGATCGAACTCGCCGGTTTGGTCAAGATGCTCGACAAGGGCGCGATCCCGCTGTTCGCCGACGACCGCAGCGAACGCGATCCGTTCGTGCTGTGCGGTGGACCGCTGACGTTCTCGAACCCGATCCCCCTCGGACCGTTCGCGGATGCGGTCATCTTAGGCGAAGCCGAAGAGATCATCATGCCCGCGATCGAGATCATTCGCGGCGCGAGCAGTCGCGCGGACGCCTGCGCCCAATTGGCGGAACACCCGAACATCTGGGTCCCCAGCGTCCACGGCGAGCGACTGGCCACGATCGCCGCCTGCAGCAACGAGCTGCTGCCAGCCCACAGCACGATCATCACGCCGCACACCGAGCTGCGCGACATGTTCCTGGTCGAGTCCGAGCGCGGCTGCTCGCGAAGCTGTCAGTACTGCGTGATGCGGCGCTCGACGAACGGCGGCATGCGCATCGTGCCTAAAGACCGATTGTTCGAGATCATTCCGGACGACGCGAAACGTGTCGGTCTGGTCGGTGCGGCGGTGAGCGACCACCCCAAGATCACCGACATCGTCAACGAGCTCGCCGACCGCGGCGTGCACGTCGGGCTGTCGAGCCTACGCCCCGATCGTTTGCGCGAGCCGTTCGTCGCTGCGTTACGCCGCGCGGGCTACAAGACACTCACTACCGCCCTCGACGGTACAAGCGAGCGCATGCGCGGACTTATCGAACGGCGCGGCAAGGAGAAGCACTTCCTCGCCGCCGCCGAACGCGCGCGCAAATACAAATTCGAGCGGCTCAAGCTGTACCTAATGATGGGCCTACCGGGTGAGACCGACGAAGACGTCGACGAATGCGTCGAGTTCGTCACCGGCCTGTCGAAGATCGTCCCGATCGCGCTCGGCATCGCGCCGTTCTGCGCCAAACGGAACACGCCCCTCGACAAGCAGCCGTTCGCCGGCGTCGACCTGGTGACCAAACGCCTGGAGCGCTTGCGCAAGGGACTCAAGGGGCGCGCTGACGTCCGCGGCACGAGCGCCAAGTGGGCGTGGGTCGAATACGTACTCGCACAGGGCGGCATGACCGAAGGGCGCGCGCTCGCAGAGGCCGTGCGCAGCGGCGGTCGCTATGCTGACTATCGCAAGGCGTTCGCCAAGCTTGGGCAGTATCCGAACGCCAAGGACCAACCGAAACCGGTCCGGAAATTGGACCTGCTGGCGTAGGTCAGACGAGAGCGATGAGCAGAGAAACAGCAGTCAGCCAGACGGCGCTCGTCGCGATCGATCTCGGGGATGACGAGTGGATGCTGCCACGCCGCGGCGTTACACAGTGGGGAGGGCCCGCCTACTGTATCGAAGAGGTGGCGCGGTGACCGTTCACAGCGATTCGCCGTTGACTCTCGATGGCGGCTGCCACTGCGGCAACATCTCGTTCACGCTCACGTGGCGTGGCGATGCCGGCACCATCCCGGCTCGGGCGTGCAGCTGCTCGTTTTGCACCAAGCACGGAGCGGTGTGGACGGCCCACCACGGCTCCGAATTGACCGTGACGGTCAAGAGCGCTGAGCGAGTCACGGAATACCAGCAGGGCACGCTTACGGCCACGTTCCACCTCTGCAACGTGTGCGGCGTGGTCCCGTTGGTGACCAGCGAGATCGAGGCTCGAACTTACGCCGTCGTGAACGTCAACACGTTCAGAGACGTCGACGAGTCGCGCCTAGACCGGGCGCCGGTCAGTTTCGACGGCGAGGAAACCGCCGACCGACTCGCTCGGCGAGCACGCGGTTGGATCGGAACGGTGACGTTTTCTGCCAAATGACCAGCGCGTCCGGCGGGTTGATGCAGCGGTGCCTTGAAAGGACATCGTCCAGCGTGTACGGACTCCGAATGACTCGCTCCCGCAGTTTCTTCGCGCCACTCGTCCTCACTCTCGCTGCGCTCAGCGTCGGCTCCGGGTGCCGCGAGGACGATGGTGAAACGGCCCGTCAGGTCGAAGGCGACACCAGCCAGCATTCACTGACAGACGGCACGCCACCCGCGATCGCCGTGCTGAACCTGCTGAACGACTGCAAGACGTCGCAGACGATTCTGGACGATCGGTCCTATGTCGGGCTCGACGTCCGCGCCGCTACCAGTTTGACCGAGCACCGCGATGGCGGCGATGGCCAGTGCGGGACGAAGGACGACGACCTGTACGACAATATCGCCGAGGTCGACGACCAGTACTTCGTCGGCGGCAAAGCGATCGGACTGCTCGAAGCGTACGCGACGAGCGAGGGCTACCTGCCCGGTCCGGACGACTTCCTCGTGCAATGCGACGACGTCGACTTCACGGTGCGTGAGGCGGACATCACCGTCGCGTTCGTTAACGGGGCCACGGTGACGGAACTCGACGCGATTCCGTACGTACAACCCAAGACCGCGCAGAACCTAGTTGACGACGCACCGCACGCCTCGGTGCTGTCGCTCTGCAAGACCTCGGGTGTCGGCAAAGGAACGCTGACGCGTATCAAGACCGCGGCGCTGGAGGCGGCGCCTCCGGACGGGATCGCCGACGGCGAGGCCTGCGCTCAAGAGCAGGGCGAACCGAATCCGTGTGTTTCCGGACTGACGTGTAACTACGACGCTGGCGCCGGGTGCGGGTTCTGCGTGAACACGAAGTCGACGAGCTTCAACGACACCGGCAACGACTGTCAGTCCGACTCGGAGTGCGACACCGGCGTCTGCGCCGGCACCACGGTGTACGGCGGCAACGGCTACTGTCAGTTGCCGTGGATGCGACGCACGTTCACCGTAAGCGAACCCGGCGGCTTGGCCATCCCGGCTGGCGGCACCCTGAGCGTTCAGGTGCCGGTGTGCGGTTTGGCCAGCGTTCCCGAGGACATGGTGTTGCAAGCCCTCGACATCACCGGCGACCTAGCTGGACTGAAGCTCACCTGGGACGCGGACAACGGCAGCACCGACGAATTCTTCGACGGGCCGACCGACGGCACGCTCGACCTACCAGCCAACATCCTAGGCATCGAGCGCGATAACTCGGTGAACAACCTGCACAAGCTCCACATTGAAAATGTCGGGAGTGCTGGCGCTGAGTTCTTTGGGCTCGAGATTCTGATCAGCAGTCGCTACGACTGAGCGCTTGCCTCTAGTTGGTTGCCGTCGGGACCAAGACACCGGCCAGCAGCGACGTGGCGTTTCCCACGCGTTGGAGCGTGACCGCGATCATGCCGCTGTCGTTCATGCCAACGGCGCTCTTCACAAAGTACGTGTCGCCCATGAAGTCGACGGTTTGATCTCCGACTTGAGTCCAGGTCATGCCGACATCCGAGCTGACATACAGCGGGCCGAACGCTTCATGCATCGACGCCCCACGTGCGCGACCGCCCAGCATCACACCGGCGTTGTTGATATCGGTGAGCACAGTCACGGGCGGGGTGAGGAAGCTCGAGGGCATAGCCGACGCACTCGCCCAGTGCAGCGGTGACTCTGTTGAACCGTTGCCACCGTAGCCGACGATCGCGCCCGCGTTATTGACGGCAACCGCGCAGCCATCGATGTACGGAATCTCGGTACTCAGTGTTTGTGGGGCGCCACCCACGAACACCACCGGCTCGCGTCCAGAGTTCACTAGGTTGGCGCACCCGACCACCGTGCCGCCATCGTTGATGTCCACGGCAACCGTGTGATGCATGTTCCCACCGACGAACCCGGGGGCTAAGTAGGTGTGATTCTCCCAGGTGCTGGCGAAACTCACCGCTGCAAAGCCTAGCGGGCTGCAGTTGACGATTCCTGCCATGATGCCGCCGGCGTTCATCGCGGCGACTTCTCCAGCTGAGCAAACCTCGCCCGGCTCCGGAATCGCGCTCGACAGCTCGCTCACCGTTCCGTTGCTGTAAAGCTGGCCCGGCGGGTTCATCACGCCTGCGAACAATCCGAAGATCTGCCCATTGTCGCCGATGCCCCCCGCTCCAGCGCTCAGCAATCCGCCCGGTCCGTCGCTGTGCGGAAGCGTCTTCACGCCGTCAGCCTCCGTCCAGGTGAACGTCCGCGAATCACCTTGGCTTGAATACGCGTTGCCAACCACCGTCCCGGCGTCGTTGATACCGACCGCCTCGGCGATACCGCCGATGCTCGATGTATCGAAGACGACCAACCGGTAGGCATCGACGGCCAGAGCGAACAGCAGGCCGTTGCTCCGCACGCCGAGGACCCCCTGTTGGTAGGCGCGCACGTACCACTGACTAATACCGTCCGTCAGATCCGGAACCCGAATGGTCGCCGTCGTCTCGTCACTGGTGAGCAACTCCGCCGCCACGCGCTGCGCGCTTTGCTCGGTCGCCATCGCCTCACGAAACTCAAAACGGATGTCACCGGCGAACCCTTTGCCGACGACTTGCAGCTCGTCGCCTTCGCGCCCGGTCGCGGGCGTGAGGGTGAGCAGCTCGAAGCTCGTCTCGACCTGAATATCCTCAGGGGCAGTCGCTGACTCTCCGCCCTTGTCGATCCGAACTTCGATCGGGCCGACCGCCTCGCGTACGTAAGCCGCCGGCAGCTCAACACGGTCGATTCGTGTGCCGTCCGAACTGATGAAGAAGAGGTTCTGGCTACGGTCGTTGACGTATTCACCGAAACCAGTGGCGCCTTTGTCCGTGAACGTGATGGTCGGCATCACGAACTTCCCGCTAGCGTCCGTCGACGGGTAAAACTCATTGCCGGTGAGTTCGATCCCCGTCACGGGCACGTCACGCTTCTTAATCAAGAGCGGTGTGACTTCGCTGATCGACAGGTCGAACGACACCGTCCATTCGATTTGTCCGGGCGTCGTCACCAGATCGGCGACCGCCTTGGCCGCGTCGATGCCGGTCACCGTAGCGTTGGCCGCGCTGACCACCTTGTCGATCGCGTTGAGCACCGGCACCAAGTTGCGCCCGAGGCGCTTCGCGGCCTGCTTGATCAGCTCGGGGCCGAGGTCGGTGACGCGCTTCTGAAGTAGCGCTTGCGTA